>NZ_JBHZDA010000181.1:0-5788 GCF_042755665.1 Streptomyces sp. NPDC059142 | reverse complement strand
GGGGGGGGGGGGGGGGGGGGGGGGGGGGCCCCCCGCCCCCCCGCGGGGCGCCCCCGCCCCGGGCCGCCCCGGTCCCGTCGGCCGGCCTTCCGCGTCCCGGTGCCTCGAACACCCCGTTCCCCACCCCGTTCCTGATCGCCGGCGCGCGCGCCCCGTACGCGCCGCCCCGCACCGCGCCCCCCGTCCCGGCCGCGCCCCCCTCCGTACCGCCGCTGCCCGCCCGCCCCCCGGCGATGCCCTCCGCCCCGGCCACCCCGACCGTGTTCCCCTGGGCGGCCGGGCCCGCCGGGACCCCCTCGGAGAGCACCGCGCGGCTGCGCCCCGTCCCCGTACGGCGCCCGGCCAGGGCGGCCGCCGCCGTGGCCTGCGTGGTCCTCGGGGTCGGCCTCATCGGCGGCGCCGTCACCGGGAGCTGGCTGACCGGCGACTCGGCCGCGGAACCGGCCGCCAGGGACGACTACACCGTCGCCCGCGGCCTCTGGCACAGCGCCCCCGTGGACACCCTCTTCCCCCGCACCCTCAAGGGCGACGGCGCCGGACCCGGCGGCTCCGACCGGCGCTGGACCCGGATCGGCGTCGCGCCCGACAGCACCTGCGCCGCCACCCTCGACCCCCTGCTGGAACGGGTCCTGCGCCCCCTGGGCTGCTCCCGGGTCGTCCGCGCCACGTACGCCGACGCGACCTCCAGCAGCGTCATCACCGTCGGACTGGTCTTCACCCGGGGCGACGCCACCGCGATGGGCGCCCTGCGCACCCGCTTCCGGGTCGACGACCTCACCGAACGCACCGACCTGATGCCCCGCACGTTCCCGGTCGAGGGCACCGTCGCCGCCACGTTCGGCGCGGCGCAGCGCGCGAGCTGGACCGTGAACGTCCTCACCGAGGTGCCCGTCGTCGTGTACGCCGTCTCCGGCTTCGCCGACGGCCGTCCGGTCACCTCCCCCCAGCCCGCCGACCACGCCATGGCCGACGGCGCCACGACCCCCGCCGCACAGGCCGGTCTCGGACATGAGGCGAAAGGCGTCGCCGACCGTATAGAACGCGGGCTGCGCAAGGCGGTCGGCGCCGGCACGGCGGCCCCCCGTTGACCCCCGCGCGATACGGACCGCCGGTGCCCACCAGAACGCGGAGGACCCGTAACCCATGACGCCGAAGACCGCAGCGACGCGGCGTGGCCGCCACCACCGGATCGCCGCCGTCCTCACCGCCGCGTCCGTCCTGCTGCTGCCCGCGACCCCGGCGCACGCCGACGCGATCCGGGCCCAGCAGTGGGCGCTCGACGCGATGCACACCGAACAGGCGTGGCGCCACTCGCAGGGCACCGGTATCACCGTCGCGGTGCTGGACACCGGTGTGGACGACACCCATCCGGACCTCTCCGGGCAGGTGCTGCCGGGCAAGGACCTGATCGGCTTCGGCGCACGCAGCGGTGACCGCTCCTGGGCCCGGCACGGCACGGCCATGGCGGGCATCATCGCGGGACACGGCCACGGCACCGGCGGCACGGACGGTGTGCTCGGCATCGCGCCGGAGTCGAAGATCCTGCCCGTCCGGGTCATCCTCGAAGGCAGCGACCCGGCCCGCGCCAAGGCACGCGCCTCCAAGGGCGGCGCCCTCGCCGAGGGCATCCGCTGGGCCGCCGACCAGGGCGCCGACGTCATCAACCTCTCCCTCGGCGACGACAGCGAGTCCGCCCACCCCGAACCGGCCGAGGACGCGGCCGTCCAGTACGCGCTGTCCCGGGGCGCCGTCGTCGTCGCCTCGGCGGGCAACGGGGGCGAGAAGGGCGACCACATCTCGTACCCCGCCGCGTACCCCGGGGTGATCGCCGTGACCGCCGTCGACGAGTACGGCACGCACGCGTCCTTCTCCACCCGGCGCTGGTACGCCACGGTCAGCGCCCCCGGCGTCGACGTCGTCATCGCCGACCCCGACCGGCGCTACTACGAGGGCTGGGGCACCAGCGCCGCCGCCGCGTTCGTCTCCGGCGCCGTCGCCCTCATCCGCTCCGCCCACCCCGACCTCACCCCCGCCCAGATCAAGAAACTGGTCGCCGACACCGCGCGCGACGCCCCGGAGAGCGGGCGCGACGACGCCCGGGGGTACGGCTTCATCGACCCGGCCGCCGCGATCGAGGCGGCCGGCAAGCTGGCCCGTACGGATCTCAAGAGCCGGTCCGCGGGGTTCGGCAAGCACTACTTCGGCGACGGCCCCGACGTCGCCCACGAGGACGCGGACCCGGCCGTCTGGCTGGCCCCGGCCGCGGGCGTCACCGGCGCCGTCCTGCTGGCGGGCGCAGTGCTGCTCTGGCGGGGCTCCGGCCGGCGCCTCGCCATCGGACGCTGGCGCTGAGACCCGCGTACGACGGGTGGGGTCAGCCGCGCCGGAGCGCCACGACCCGGCGCACCGCTCCGACGGCGGCCTCCTCGACCCGGGCGATGCCCTCCTCCTTCGAGGCGTGGCCGTCGGAGAGGACCGCCACCAGGCAGTCGTCCACGCACCCCACGGAGTGGACGACCCACAGGCCGCTCTCCGACCGGGGCAGCCAGCCGTTCTTCAGGGCGACGCCGTCACCGCGGCGGCCGGTCGCGCCCGTCCGGGTGCCCGCGCCGCGTGCCGCCGGGACACCCCAGTCCTGACCGGGCACCACGCGCCCCATCAGCCCCGCCAGATAGCGGCGCGACCGCACGTCCAGCGGCGCGTCCGGCCGGGTGTCCGCGTCGAAGACCGCCTTGAGCAGGGTGAGCTGGTCGCCCGCCGTGGTCCGTGTCAGCCCCCACGCGGGGGCCGCCACCGTCCGGGTCAGGCCGAGCCGCGCGTGCGCCGCGTCCAGCCCCTCCACACCCCCGGCCGCCGCCCGCAGCGCCGTCGCCGCCTCGTTGTCGCTCCGCTCGATCATGGCCTCCGCGAGCCGCTCCTCGCCCGGCTCCAGCCACCGGCCGGCGTCCTGCGCCCGCAGCAGCAGGGCGGCCAGCACCGCGACCTTCACCACACTCGCGGTCACATAGGTCCGGTCGGCGCCGTACCCGGCCTCGTGCCCGCCCGCCCTGTCGTACACCGCGACCGAAAGATCCACCCGAGGACCCTACGTCCGCGCACCACCCCTGGACGAACCGTTCCGAGGTCCCGCCTGCGGGCCAAGGGGCGGACGACGCCACCTCTGAACGACTCGTCTAGGCTCGTCCCGTGGCGCTCAAGAACATCCCGGACCCCGGTTTCTCCGACGACGACGGCACCGCCGATCCCGCGCTGACGGCGGCCCTCGCCGCCTGGGCCGAGGACCGTGCGGCCCACGGCCCCGTGCTGGCGGCGCTGCGGACCGCGCGGCTGCTGGTGCCCGTCGTGGCCGTCCTGGGGGACGTGGAAGAGGACGAGAACGGTCTGCGCCGCGAGAAGACCAGCGACATGGCGGTGCCCACCCTCCGGGCCGGTGACCGGCGCGCGCTGCCCGCCTTCACCTCCGTCGAGGCGCTGGGGCGCTGGGACCCCGGGGCCAGGCCCGTCGCCGTACCGCTGCACCAGGCGCTCCAGGCCGCCGCGCACGAGCGGGCCGACACCGTCGTGCTCGACCTGGCGGGACCCGTCCCGTACGAGATCACCGGGCCCGCCCTGCTGGCCCTCGCCGAGGGCCGGACGGGGACGGGTCCGCTCGACGACCCCGCCGTGACGGCGGCGGTACGGGCCGCCGTGGCCGCCGAGCCGGCGGTGGTGCGGGCCTATCTCGGCCCCGGCAGCGCGGACGGCACGCTCGCCCTCCTGCTGGACGCGGCCGTACCCCCCGCCGAGGCGGCGGGCAGGGTCGCGCGGGCCCTCGCGGACGACGACGTACTGAGGGCCCGCCTGGTGCGCGGACTCGACCTGGCGGTGCTGCCGGCCGAGGCCACCCCACCGGGCGAGCCCCTGTACGTACGCTCCTAGAGCCGGTCAGCCGTAGACCGGGCCCGTGTACTTCTCGCCCGGACCCTGGCCCGGCTCGTCCGGGACGACCGACGCCTCGCGGAAGGCGAGCTGGAGCGACTTCAGCCCGTCGCGCAGCGGCGCCGCGTGGAACGAGCTGATCTCCGTCGTGCTCGCGTCCATCAGCCCGGCCAGCGCGTGGACCAGCTTGCGGGCCTCGTCCAGGTCCTTGTGCTCGTCGCCCTCCTCGGTCAGTCCGAGCTTCACGGCCGCCGCGCTCATCAGGTTCACCGCGACCGTGACGATCACCTCGACGGCGGGGACTTCCGCGATGTCGCGGGCCATGGCGTCGTAGCCGGGTGAATCCGGGGCTGCCGGGGTGGACTGGGGGGAGGTCGCGTCGCTCATGTCCCACACGATAGGCCCACGCCAGAGCCGCACCGTATGCGGGAGCGGAGGGGAGGCACGGGGTTAGCACACCGGCCCGGGGGATGCTAACCTTGTGTAACGACCGGCCGGACACCTGCGTGCCCGGCCCACAAGTGGAGGCTCCGATCTCCCACCTGGCTGCCCCTCGGGGGCGGCGGGTCACCGGTCAGGTGGTGCCCATCGTTCCGTACGGACGATGGAACCGCCCGATGCGCCCCGTGGTACGTACGCGGCGGTGCTCCGGTATTCGAGGAGCTCCTGCCTGTGTGCCGTCCGGGGCATTTTTGCTGTGCCGCCGCGGTTGGTCTGAAACAACAGACGTTACGCGGCTGTCTGCCAGACAGTCGTGTGGTGCTACCGAGGAGGATCCATCAGCGCCGAGCCCCGCATCAACGACCGGATTCGCGTTCCCGAAGTGCGACTTGTCGGTCCCAGTGGCGAGCAGGTGGGCATTGTCCCGCTCGCCAAGGCCCTGGAGCTCGCACAGGAGTACGACCTGGACCTGGTCGAGGTCGCGGCGAACGCCCGTCCGCCCGTGTGCAAGCTCATGGACTACGGGAAGTTCAAGTACGAGTCGGCCATGAAGGCCCGTGAGGCGCGCAAGAACCAGGCGCACACGGTCATCAAGGAGATGAAGCTCCGGCCGAAGATCGACCCGCACGACTATGACACCAAGAAGGGTCACGTCGTCCGGTTCCTCAAGCAGGGCGACAAGGTCAAGATCACGATCATGTTCCGTGGTCGTGAGCAGTCCCGCCCGGAACTGGGCTTCCGACTGCTGCAGCGCCTGGCGTCCGACGTCGAGGAGCTCGGCTTCATCGAGTCGAACCCGAAGCAGGACGGCCGGAACATGATCATGGTTCTTGGTCCGCACAAGAAGAAGACCGAGGCCATGGCCGAGGCCCGTGAGGCACAGGCGGCCCGCAAGGCGGAGCGCCAGGGCCACACGCCCGAGGAGTCGGCCGGCGAGACCGTCGAGGCTCCGGCCGAGACCCCCGTCGAGGCATCTTCCGACGTGTGATCCGTGGGGGCGCCACCCAGGCGGCCCCCGGCTCCGCTCGGAACCACACACCAGAGATCTGACGCTCCCGCGCGCCGGTCGAGAAACCGGACCGGCTGGGAGCGCCACTGACGAGGAGAGAACGGCGTCATGCCGAAGAACAAGTCGCACAGCGGTGCCAGCAAGCGCTTCAAGATCACCGGCTCCGGCAAGGTGCTGCGGGAGCGGGCCGGCAAGCGCCACCTGCTCGAGCACAAGTCGTCACGGCTGACGCGTCGGCTGACCGGCAACGCCGAGATGGCCCCGGGCGACGCCAAGAAGATCAAGAAGCTTCTCGGCAAGTGATGCCGACGCCCCCCGGGGGCGGGGGGGGGGGCCACCGTCCCGGGGCCCAACCGTTTGGGGGCGGGGTCGTTGTAAAAAAAGGAGGCTCCGCGCGGTTTTGTTGGGTTTTTTTTAGGG
>NZ_JBHZDA010000180.1:4205-5844 GCF_042755665.1 Streptomyces sp. NPDC059142 | reverse complement strand
GCGGGGCGCCCCCCCGCGGCCCCGGGGGCCGGGCGCGCGGGGGGCGGGGCGCCGCCCCCCCCCCGCCATTGTCATCCGCGCAGGGCGCGATGACGGGCGGCACCTCCCCGACACCGGTACGGCACGCCGCCGACCGCACCACCGACATCCCGAGGAACACCCCCATGCCCGCGAACGCACCCGTCGTCCAACATCAGGCCGCCCACCCCGGAGACCCGTCTCCGCAGACCTGCATCCAGGTCGCCCGGCAGGCCGCGATCCTCGCCGTCACCGCAACCGACGACGCCATGACCGCCATGTGCGGCAGCCGATCCGGAGGCGCCGCCTGGCTGGAGGCGGCCATGCACGCGGCCCACAAGGAGGCCGTCGAAGCCGAGAGGTGGGCCGACCGCGCCGAGCAGTACGCCGACGACCCCACCATGCCGAGCAGTGCCCCCTCCTACTGCGCCCGTGAAGCCGTCGGCCACGCCGTTCAGGCGCAGTCGGCCGCCGGAGCCGAGATGACGGCCGAGGATCTGCGGGCCGAACTGGAACAGAAGCTGACGGCGGCCGAGTACGCCGAGCGCGAGACCGAACGGCGCCGGGAAGAGGCCGAGCGGGAGGCAGAGGAGCGCGCGGCCACCGGCATGGACGCGGACAACCGGGACCGGGCGACGATGAACCGGTATCTCGCCGAAGGCCACGTTGCCGAACTCGGTTGGACGGCGGGACACGTCCGTGTGCTGGAGGCCGCCGAGTCCGGGCGCCTGTACTGGCGAGAGGGGACGGCCCGGCAGGCGGCCCGGCGCGGTCTGTGGTCCGGTGGCCGGCGGGTCAGCCGCGACCGGACCGAGGCCCTGTTCGCCGCACGGTTCCTCGTCGCCGTCCGCCAGGACGACGGCACCCGCGTACTGACCCCCAGCCCGATGGGGCAGGTCGCCCTTGAACTGGCCCGGCTCCACCCCGCCGGACTCCACGACAACGACCAGGCCGCCTACGAGTCGCGGTTCGCCCGGGTCCGGCGGCGCCACAAGCGCCGTGACGACCAGAAGGCCGCAGCCCGCGCGCTCCCGCCGCTCGACTCCAGCGCCCGGAACCTGTACCGGAAACCGGTCACGCTCACCGAACAGCGGGCCCGCGCCGAACGCGACGCCGCCGACCGATGGGAGGACGAGGGCGGCCACTGCCCCGGCGCGCACACGCCGAGCCCCGCGGTGAACTCCGTCACGAGCCCGCCCGTCCGGATCATCCTGCCCCTGCACCGGCACACCGCCGTGCAGCCCTCCTTGTGGTGACGGCGGGCGGTGACCGATCCGGTCACCTGCTGCTCGACTGTCCTGCCTCAGCGAACCTTGAGCGATTCTCACCGAACCTTGACGGATCGCAGTTCGTCTCAGCGAAGGTTAAGCGCGCAGGTCAGGGCGTTACCGCAGCGCGCCGAGGCCCGGCTCGTCCATCGCGGACGCGATCGTTTTGGGCCGAGACACGCACCGACAACGCCTCGGTCGACCGTCTGACCTGGGGCGCAGCCGAGGTTCAACTTCGCTGAGAATCGCTCAAGGTTCGCTGAGACAGGTCAGCGGGGCGCTGAACTCAACCGCCAGCGGTGCCGCAGGCGGCGTCGCCCGCGGCACCCCCCGCCGCGGTGGGGATGTGGGCG
>NZ_JBHZDA010000180.1:659-4195 GCF_042755665.1 Streptomyces sp. NPDC059142 | reverse complement strand
GGCCCCCGCGTTGGTACAACTCCGCTGACAACCCATCTGGGTCGGCGCCCCCGGGCCGGGGGGCCCATAAACACACCCCCCGGGGGGCGCGGGGGGGGCGCCCCCCGCCCCCCCGACGGCGCCGTTGGCGATGTCGGCGATGCCGTCGAGGATGCCGCCGTCACTGTCGCCGTCGCCGTTGTCAGCCGCGGCAGTCGGTGTTGCGGCTGACATGTGTGGGGTGTGGGACTGCGCCGCGTGGGCAGCACCAGAGCTGCCGCCTGCCAGGGCGAACGCGGCGGCGGCCAGGGCCACGGCCTTCCGCAGGGAAACGCGCATGGAAGATCTCCTTCTGCCAGAGCGGCATGAACGCCGCGCCCCCGAGCACGTGCCCGTGCGCACGCCATGACCGCGATCCTTGCCCAAGGCGCATGTCCACCCTGGCCCGCCACTCCGTGCACAACCCGAACGGATGACTCCGGCGGTTGCACCGGTCGCCAGGTGCCGCTGTCTTCTCATTCCCGGCTACTCCTGCGCGCGCGACGTGACTCACATCACTCAAACTTCGCTGACATTGCTCAATCTTCGCTGCGAGAGGTCATCGACCTCCCGGACACTCACCAAGATCGACGTGCCCGCAAAATCGAACACATGATGGAATTAGGGCCATGCGACGGACGACTCCTCCTGATCTCGACCGTGCCCAAGACGACTGGCACGCCACCTACCGGCAGCTCGCCGCGCACCCGTCCACCACGCTCCGCAGAAGGCTGATTCACCTGTCGGCGACCGTGGTGTTCCACCCTCACTGGCAAGGTCAGCGTTCCGCGGGCTGGGCTGCTCTGCATGGTGGGCGGCCAGGTCGAACCGCCTCCTGATCCCCGGAGCCGATGCCCGCGGATTCGTTGGGTGCCGGCGGGGAGGAACAAGCTGCCTCCGGCGGGTCCTCCTCGGAGGGGGTGGGGGCTGGTCGGTCGGGTGCCGCGCCGTCGTGGTGCGGGTGGTGAAGGCGGGGTTCCCTCCTCGGCCGGCCACCCCAAGGGGCGTACCAGGAACCCGGACACGGCGTCCAGGCCAAGCCGCTGCGCGGTCGCTACGCGAGCCAGGACACCGCGCCCGGAACCCTGATACGGCGGAGCTGTCCGACCGAGGAGGGAACCCCGCCCAGGCCCGTGGTGGGCGCGGCCCGGCCGGGCGGGTGCGGGTCGATGATGGAAAGAAAAGAGCAGGTCAGAGCCCTTATCCGGGTTGCATCACCTCCCGGAACATGGTTTAATTAGTGATGTCGGAAGGGGAGGGCAACCCCCGGCCGGCGAACGGCGGGCCGACCGGCCGCCGACACCCACTCTCACCAGGAGACGGACGATGAACACGCCTCTCACCGTCGCAGAGCTGTCCCACCCGATCGCCCTCGAACTCGGCGGGAACTGGCGACCGCAGCCCGCGCGCCACGGCCTCCAGGAGCTGGACCACGCCGCCACGTTCACGCACCTGGACGGCCGACAGCTCCACCTCTCCGAGCGGTTCGATGCCCCCGGACACCTGCACATCCGGGGCGCGTTCCCCGCCACCGACTACGGATTCCGCAGGGGCGAGCGCGACACGGTCCGAGTGGCCATGACCGAGGACCCGGCGGACATCGCGGCCCAGATCGCCGCCGATCTCATCCCCGTACACCGTGACGTTCACGAGCGCGTGAAGGAATACAACCGCGCGCAGGCCGTAATGCGCCGGGGCGTCGAGGAAGCCGCCCGCGATCTCTCCGCCCGACTCCCCGGAGCGCGAACCCGAATCGACGGCACAACCGCCCATGTCTACGTGAGCCTTGAACCGGGCGAAGTCCGTATCGGACTCGACGGCGACACCGTGAGTCTCGTACTCAACGACGCACCCCGAATCATCGCCGACGCCGTCGTATTCGCAGTCAGCCGATTCCTTCCCCACGTCCAGACCCCCGAGGGGGAGCGCGGCGAATACGTCGACGGATACACCCTCTAACTCCCCGCGCGTTACGGCGGCGCGCGACCCAGCGCGCCGCCCTCCCCAGAAAGGCCCAGGATGAGCGCCGACATATTCGTCATCGAACCGCAATGGATCGTGCAGGCCCCGCACCTCCGGTGCACCCTCAAGCGCGCCCTTGCGCTCCAGTCCACACACAATGTGTGGTCCGGCACCGAGCACATCAACAACGCCGTCGGGATGGCCTACGGCAATGAACTTCCGGATTCCGGCCGATGGGAACTCACCCGCTCCCAACTCCGCACGCTCAAAATCGCCATCGAATGGCGCAGGGCCACGCGCGCGGCCAGCGACAAGAAGACCGCCCCCGATATCCTTGACCGCTGGACACGAATAGAGGACGAGGTCATAGCCGCATACCGCGCCGTGAGCAACGAAGCAGGGTTGTACTGGATTTAGGGGGTTGCCGATCACCTTAAAACATGGTTTAATTAATGGTTCCGGAAGGGGGAGGGCAACCCCCCGACCGACACCCCGAGGGCCAGCCGGCCCCGGACGCTCATCTCACCAGGAGGACCGCGACATGCCCCGTAAGCCGAAGATGACCGACGAAGAGCGCCGGGCCTACTCCGCCAAGATGCGCGGGGAGCTTGAATCTGTGATGGATCGTGCGTACGGGGCGATGGTCAGCAGCGAAGACTTCTGGGCCGCCGTTATGCGCACGGCCGCGAACCTCACCCATACGGACCGCGACGACCGCAGCCCCACCAACTGCATTGCCGTCGCCGCCCAGCACCCCAACGCCACCCACATACTCAGCTCCGGCGACTGGCGGAAGGTCGGACGCTTCCCGGCCAAGGGCTCCACCTCGCTCCGTATCTGGACGCCGATCAAGCGGAGGCCCGAGGCGGGCCAGGAGGCCACGGCCGCAGTCGCCGACGGCGGGCAGCGGGAGACCGCCGACGAGACCGCCGGGAGTGAAGCGCGCAAGGTGTCCGGCTTTAAGGCCGGACCGGTTTTCGACATCAGCCAGACCGGCGGCGACGACTACGAGCCGCCCGCGCCCGCGCGGTTCACCGTCGAAGAGGTCTGGGCCGCCGTCTCCGGAGCCGACAGCGTGCCCGACGTCGACGGGGAGTGCGACTACGCCGTCCGCCTCCACCTCTACAACTCCGCGCTTCAGTGCATCAGCGAACTTGACGCACCCGTGTACGGGCAGCGCGAAGCGGAAGTTGCGTCCGCCGCCCACGTCGCCGCGCTCATCCTCGGAATCGCTCCCGGACCCGCCGTCATGCCGCCGCTAGCGAGCATCATCACCGACGGCAAGAAGCCCCCAGTTCACGAGTCCGCCGTACGGGCCATCGAGACCGGCCGCGCCATCGCGAGCGCAGTCCGGGCCGCCGCCGAGCGCCGCCGCGAACTTGCCGTGGCCGGTTGACCCACACCCTAGAACATGGTTTAATTAATGGTGTCGAGAGGGGGAGGGCAACCCCCCGACCGACACCCCCCCGCGCGGGGCGCCCGCCCCCGCGGGCCCCCGCACCCCCCACGACCCCCCACACGCCACCCCACCCCAAGACCCCCAACACAGACAGAGC
>NZ_JBHZDA010000180.1:0-649 GCF_042755665.1 Streptomyces sp. NPDC059142 | reverse complement strand
CCCCGGCGGGGGCGCCCGGCCCGGGGCGGGACCTCTCACCAGACAGGACACGACATGCTCACCACCGACCAGAAGCCCACTGTCCAGGACTTCCCCACCGCGACGCTCGTGATCGCCGGACCCTGGTTCCGGGCCCGCCAGCTCGACACCCGCCCCGCCGTCGTCGTCGGCCCTTTCGGCGGACCGGAGTTCGCCGAGGCCACCATGTCCGTGGTCTGGTTCTTCACTCTCGGTGCCCCGCAGCCGGGCGACAGCGTCCAGGCGATGTTCCCGCACGAGCTGACCCCGCTTGACGACACGCTGACCACGATGCACCAGGACACGTTCCGCGACATCGTCCGCAGCCTGCGCCGGGGACGGTTCGCCTACGACGACGGGGACGCGCTCCGCACCGCCGTCCGCCAGGCATGGCGCGAGCGGACCGGCCTTGCCGACGCCGACCCGGCCGCCCGCCACACGCTCCACCGCAGCTGACACCGAGGCCCGCCGGTCCGGGGGAGGGCAACACCCCCCCCGGCAGGCCCCCAGCACCCCAGCGGACACCCCTTCGGGGCGGCAGGACAGGTGCCGGGGGGGGCCCCCCCCCCCCCCCCCCCCCCCCCCCCCCCCCCCCCCCCCCCCCCCCCCCCCCCCCCCCCCCCCCCCCCCC
>NZ_JBHZDA010000179.1:0-5918 GCF_042755665.1 Streptomyces sp. NPDC059142 | reverse complement strand
ACAGGCGCGGTACGGGCCGTCGCGGCGGCGGAGGGCGCGGCCGTGCGCGGCGCCTCCGTACGCGGGGCGGCCTGGCGCTGCACGGCCACCGGGAGCGTCCTGCGCGGTGCGGTACGCGGCGCGGGAGCCCGGGTCAGGGCGCGCTGCACCGGCACGGAAGCGGCCCGGGACGCCGGCCCGGAGGCCGGGGCGGACCGGGAAGCGGAGGCCGCCCGGGAAGCCGAACCGGAACCGGAAGCCGACCCGGAAGCCGAACCGGAACCGGACGTCGAAGTGGAGGCGGAGGACGCGGCGGGACGGGGCCGTACCGGCGCGACCCGGGGGCCCGTGGCGCGCTGGACCGCGGGGGCCGTACGGGAGACACCCGCACCGCCCGCACCGTCACCGGCGGCACCGGCGTCCGGGGCCGTGTCGTCGACCACGGCGACCGGGAGCGACAGCGAGGGCTCGCCGAGCCCGCCGGACCTGGACGTCGTGGCCGGGGTCAGGGCGTCGCGGATCAGACCGGTCGGCGCGCTGTCGAGGACGGCGTGCGAGAGCGTCCCCGTGAAAGAGGGGTTCTGCCAGGTGGCCAGCGTCCCCGAGAAGGTGGCGTTCGCGACGGAGTGCGAGGCCGGGGCGCGCTGGATCGGCGGCAGCGCGGCCCAGCCCCGCCCCCCGGCGGAACTCCCCGAGGCAGCAGCGGAACCAGAAGCGGAAGCCGAAGCCCCGGAAGCCGGACTCCCGGAACCGGCAACGGCCCCGGAACCCGCTCCCGCCCCGGAGCCCGAGGCGTCCGGAGCGGGAGCGGGGACAGGAGCGGAAGCCGGGGACAGCCCCGAGCCGTCTGCGGCCCCGCCCGCGGAACGGGTGTCGGAGCCGCTGCGGCCCCGGCCCCTGAACCGGTCGAACATGCCCATTACCGCTCCCCCGTCGCGCGCGTCACCAGCGTGGCGATCTGTTCGGCATACCGCCGGCGCTCGCGGTGTTCGAGGTCCAGGATGTCCTCCAGGCTCCAATGGAAGTGGTAGGCGATGTACGCGACCTCCTCATGGATGCGGTCGGTCGCGTACGTCACGATTCCCCCAGGCGGCTCCCGCCGAGTTCGACCTCGAACGGCTGCTCGCAGTGCGGGCAGTTGACCCCGGCCCTCGTGTGGCCCTCGGCATTGATCTGACGGTAGAAGTCCTGGAGGAAGGCGAGGTCGGAGGCGAACATGTTCTCCACCACCCCGTCGTGCACCATCGGCACCCCGCCCAGCCGGGTGATGACCCGGCCGAGCAGGACGACGGAGAGGTACGCGGGGTTCTGCTGGACCCGCAGGTCCTGCAACGGGATCAGTTCGTCCCGTGCCGTGGCCAGGCGCATCGTCCCGTCACGGTGCACGACGCCTTCGCTGTCCACGTATCCACGCGGCAACTCGAACGCGAACTCCGTGCGCATCCGCTCCCTTTCAGGCTCCCGCCGGACGGCGGGTTCCGGTGCCGGTGCCGGGGCAGGCACCGGGGCCGGCACCGGGGCGGGCGTCTCCGCCGCCTCCGGTGCCGCAACCGCGTCCCCAGGAGCGGACTTGGTCGGTACCCCTCGACGCATTACTCGATCGTCATTTCTTCGTAGGTGATCGTGACGGTCTCGGTGAGCGTGCCCGCCTCGCCGGCCTTCAGGGCGCTGCCCTCGACGGCACAGCACCAGGCGTTGCGCATGTTGTAACGCCGCACCGGGTTGTTCTGGTAGTCCATCACCACGATGGTGGCGTTCTTGCGGGCCGACCCCATGTCACCGCGGATCGAGTCCTTGATCCAGGTGTCGAAGGCGTCGGACATCGTCATACCGCGGACGACCGTGGCCTCGCCGGCGACCTGGACGCCGGGCGCCTTCGAGGTCGTCGGCTGGCCCTGGGCCGAGTTCGACTTGCTCTCGATGACGTCCTGCTTCATCGTCAGGCCGGTCGCCTCCTGGAGGTACTCGACCAGGACGCCGTCGATCTGAAGGCCGAAGTTGTGTGAAGTAAAAGAGTCATGAGGCTGAAGACTCATGGAGCGTGCTCCTTCTGCTACCGCTACCGCTACTGCTGCCGCTACCGCTTACGCCGTCGCGCTTCCTGTCACCGCTCCGACCGCTGTCACGCGGCCACGGCGGCTACCGCTTGTGTCCCTCGGGCGAGCGCCGGCCGGCGGAGGACCGCCGGCCGGCGAAGAAGCCGCCCGTCACTCCTCCAGCTCACTCCCCGCACCGGAGATCTGCGCCAGCCGGAAGATCACGAACTCGGCCGGCTTGACCGGCGAGACGCCGATCTCGCACATGACACGGCCGAGGTCCACCGACTCCGGCGGGTTGGTCTCGTCGTCGCACTTGACGTAGTACGCCGCTTCCGGCGTGGCGCCGAAGAGCGCGCCGCTGCGCCACTCGGTGATCAGGAACGCCGAGATGTTGCGGCGGATACGGGCCCACAGCGCGTGGTCGTTCGGCTCGAACACCACCCACTGGGTACCGATGAGGATGGACTCCTCCAGGTAGTTGAAGTACCTGCGGACGTTCAGGTAGCGCCAGGCCGGGTCGGAGGACAGGGTACGCGCACCCCAGACGCGGATACCGCGGCCGGGGAAGGAGCGGATGCAGTTGATGCCCAGCGGGTTGAGCAGGTCCTGCTCGCCCCGGGTGACCTGCATCTCCAGGTCGACCGCGCCGCGTACGACCTCGTTGGCGGGGGCCTTGTGGACACCGCGCTCGAAGTCGTTGCGGGCCCAGATGCCCGCCATGTGACCGCTCGGCGGGATGAGGCGCGTCTTGCCGGTGGCCGGGTCGAACGCCTTGATCCACGGGTAGTACAGCGCCGCGTACTTGGAGTCGTAGTTGGACGTCTCCTGGCGCCACACCCGGATCTGACGGGCGTTGAGGCCCGGCGGCGGGTCGATGATGGCGAGCCGGTCGCCCATCATCTCGCAGTGCGCGATCAGGCCGAGCTGGACGGCCTTGACGGACTCCAGGTCGATGTCACCGCGCTGGTAGGCGGACATGAGGTCGGGGACGGCGACCATCGAGACCTCGTCCACCGCCTCAAGGCCACCGAAGCCGGTACGGTCCGCGGAGTCGCCCAGGTAGTGGGCGACGCCGACCTCCTCGGCCTCCAGCGCCTCGGGAACCGCGGGGGCCGCGGCGGGGGCGGGGGGAGACGCGAGGGCGACCGTCTGGTTCTCCGGGCGGGCGAGCTGCGAGGCAGCGGCGCCCTCCACCACGGAGATCAGCTTGGAGCGCTCCTTGACCTGGGTGACCACGTAGTTGCGGGCGCTCTTCTTGGCGGAGACGTCGAAGGTCTCGACCGGCTTGGCGCCGTCCTTGACGATCAGCCGGAAGCGCTCGGCCGGGCCCTCGCCCTCGGCGTCGGCGACCTCGACGGTGAGCGAACCGCTCTCGCCGGGCGAGACGGCCGACACCTTGAAGGTGCCCAGCGCCGTGGGCTCCGCGGCCGGCAGGGCGGCGGGCGCGGCGCCACCGGCGCCGACGGCGGACCGGCCACGCTGGCCGTTGATCGAGTCGGTGCCCTCGGCGGGCGCGCCCGAGACTCCGCCTCGCGCGCCGCCCACACGGACGACGTAGGCGGCGGCTCCACCGTTGTTGAAGAAGCCGTACACCGAGTGGGCGAGGTAGTAGCCGTCGGTGAACTCACCGAAGGACGCGACGTACTGCGTCCAGTTGGTCACCAGCGTCGGCTCGTTGAGCGGTCCTTCCGGCGCCAGCCCGACAAAGGCGGCCACGGAGGTGCCCACACCCTCGATCGGACGCGAGCCGCTGGCCACCTCTTCCACGTATACGCCCGGCGACAGGTAAGACGGCATGCTCTGCTCTCCTCGGGGTACAAGACAAGTCGTCATCTCACTGTCACGCCGCAAACCGCCGGTTGAAACGTCCTGCCGTACCTGACCGAGGGCATGGTTTCTGCCCTCCCCGGCGGGAACCGCCCGCGCGGCGGGTGAACACGAGACGACGGGGCCTTGCCCCATAAGGGCCGAGGCCCCTGAAGCCTGCCTCTAAGGGCAGTCGGGCGGACTCTCCGGACAGTCCCCCCTGCCTGCCCCGGCGTACTCCGGTGGTGCGCGGCGGGCACGTTCGGCGGCCCGGTCCTGACGGAAGGCCCCGAGGGCAGCCGCGCGGCCTCTTCGGGCACGGGTCCTACCCGGCGGCTTCTGACCGTTTCTTCCCCGGGGCCACTAGCGTCCGGAGGGTGACCATCTGGACAGCTCTGGAGCCCGCCTCGACCACCGTCGACCCGGGCAGCCGCACCACCGTTCGACTGCGTCTGCGCAACACCGGTGACGTGGTCGACGAGTACCGCTTCGAGACGGTCGGCGACGTCGCCCCGTACGTGACGGTGGAGCCTCCTTCGATCCGGCTCTTCCCGGGCACCACCGGGGTCGTGGAGCTGACGTTCGCCCCGCCCCGTACGCCCGACTCGGCGGCGGGGCCGCATCCGTTCGGTGTCCGGGTCATGCCCACCGAGCACCCGGACTCCACCACGGTCACCGAGGGGAACGTCACCTTCACGCCGTTCATGGAGGTACGGGCCGAACTCGTCCCGCACACCGTCAAGGGGCGCTTCAAGGGCCGGCCGCGGCTGGCCGTCGACAACCTCGGCAACACCAAGCTCACCGCGTCCATCGCCGGTGACAACAGCAGCGACCTCTCGTACGAGATCGTCCCCTCCAACGTTCAGATCGAGCCCGGCCGCGCGGCGTTCGTCGAGACGACGCTCAAGCCCCGGCAGATCATCTGGGCGGGGCAGAAGCAGCAGCGGCCGTACGAACTGGGCGTGCGGCGCTCGGGGACCGAGCCGCTGGCGGTGGAGGGGACGTACGTACAGCGCAGTGTGATGCCGTACTGGCTGATGACCGCGCTGAGCCTGATACTCGCCCTCACCATCGCCGGTGTCGTGCTCTGGTTCGCCTACAAGCCGTCGGTCCGCTCCATGGCGAAGGAGAAGGCCCAGCAGCAGGTGGCGGAGGTGCTGCCGGACGAGCCCGCGCCGACGCTCCCGCAGGCGGATCCCTCGAAGGACACCGCGGCCGAGGAGCAGCAGCAGACGGGCGGGGACGAGGACAAGGAGGAGGAGAAGGGCGAGGAGGAGTCGGGCGGCTCCGAGGAGGAGGCCGCGGGGGGACCGCTGCCCATCACCTCGGACCACAAGCCCAATCTCTTCGTGCAGTTCGCGCAGGTACGGCTCGCCAAGGGCGCGGCCGGCTGCAAACTGACCGGTGACTACACGGTCGGCAAGCTGGACCCGACGACCGAGGAGGCGCTGAAGTGCTTCCAGAAGGCCAGTGACAAGGCGCACGGGGAGTTCAGCAGGCTGGAGAAGACGGACGGGCTCGGCAACCTGGGCCGGACCACGATGACCGCGCTCCTGTCGGCCCACTTCGCCGGGAAGAAGAGCCTCCCCCTTGAGGAGGGCAAGCCCGACCCCGAGGTGCCGTGGGTGCGCAACATCATGCTCTGGGCCAACAACGTGGAGTTCGACGACGGGGATCTGCGCACGACGGTGGCGATGACCCGCGCCAACATCGCCTACCTCCGGGGCGGCGCGCCGCCGCTGGAGCAGGAGCCGACGAAGAACCTCGCGAGCTGGATCAAGTCGTACCAGTCGCTGTTCAAGACCGAGCAGACCGGGACCGTCAACGAGCTGACGCTCAACCAGTGGAAGGCGGGCTGGGTCAAGACCCAGGACCAGCCGGGCACCGTGACGGCCGAGGGCTGGCTGCCGGCCCCCATGGAGTGACCGGCGGGGGCGCGGACCGGGACCGCAGTGACGGTCCGGACCGCGCCCCGGCCATGACCGGGGCCCCGGGGCGGGGGGGGGGGGGCGGGGGGGGGGGGGGGGGGGGGGCCGCCCCGCCCCCCCCCCCCACCCCCCCCCCCCCCCCCGCCGCGCGCCCGCCGGCCCCCGC
>NZ_JBHZDA010000178.1:0-5991 GCF_042755665.1 Streptomyces sp. NPDC059142 | reverse complement strand
ACCGAGAGCAGGTCGATGAAGTTGCCGCCGGGCGGCTTGGCGCCGTCGGCCCACTTCCGCTGCCAGTACTTCACCCGCGTCTCGAAGTCCAGGAGCCGGCCCACCGGTTCGCGCGGCGGCAGCAGCGAGTCGTCGGTGCGGTGGCGCCACTCCAGCTTCGGGTCCGAGACGGAGCGGATGGCGAGGACCTTGGCGAACCCGCTCCGCCGGGAGACCACGAGGGACGAGGCGCCGTCCGCGAGCAGGAACAGCGCGGAGGAGTGGAAGCGGTCCACCAGCGGGGTGTTGAAGTTGTCGGCGGCCGTCAGCAGGACGGCGTCCTTCTCGGGGTCGGCGAGGAGCCGGTGGGCGGCCATCTCCAGGCTGGTCAGCACCCCGTTGCAGCCCTGCTGGATCACGGTCGACGTGATCGGCCGGTCCAGGGTGTGCAGCAGGATGTAGTGGGAGGGCGACCAGCCGTCCGGGCCCTGGATGAACGTGTTGCTGTGCAGCAGCGCGGCGAAGTCGTCCGGGCTGTGACCCGAGCGCCGTATCGCGGTCCCGGCGGCCAGGACCGCCATCTCCGGCGCGGACAGGGCGTCCTCGACGGACACCGACTCCATACCGGAGTCCTTGTACTCGTCCGCGCCGAACGCCCCCGACTCCACGGCCTGTTCGAGCGGCATCAGCGCGGGGATGTAGGTGCCCACCCCCGCCAGATAGACGTTCTCGACCTTCATTGGACTGCCTTTCCACGTACGTTGTCGATCTCCGACGACCGGCCGTGCTCAGCAGAGCACGGCGCACCGGGCCGCTTCCTGAGTGGGCGTTACTCACTTCTCGCGTACGGGACCCGCGCCGGCTCCGCCGCCAGGGCGGTGAGCACGGCGTCCGCGACCTGCTCGGGGGTACGGCCCCCGGTGTGCACGACGACCCGGGCGACCTCGGCGTACAACGGCCTGCGGGCGTCGGCCAGTTCGCGCCACCGCCGGGCGGGATCCACGGCCAGCAGCGGGCGGGTGGTGTCCGTGCCGAGCCGCGCGACGGCCTCGTCGGGGTCCAGGTCCAGGAAGGCCACCGGACGCCCGGCCAGCAGCCCGCGCACCCCCGGGTCCAGCACCGCGCCGCCGCCCAGCGCCAGCACACCGGTGTGCTCGGCCAGGGCCGTACGCACGGCGGCGGACTCCAGCCCCCGGAAGTACCCCTCGCCGTCCTCGGCGAAGACGGCGGAGACCGGGCGGCCCTGCGCGGCCACGATGTCGGCGTCGGTGTCCCGGCAGACCACCCCGAGCCGGGCGGCGATCAGCTCACCGACCGTCGTCTTGCCCACACCCATCGGCCCCACCAGGACGACCGCCGGGCCCGGCCCGCCGGCGCTCACCGGACGGGCAGGCGGTCGAGGTAGCCGGTGACGTTGGCGCGGGTCTCCGCCACCGAGTCGCCGCCGAACTTCTCGGCGACCGCGTCCGCCAGCACCAGCGCCACCATCGCCTCGGCGACGATCCCGGCGGCCGGCACCGCGCACACGTCCGAGCGCTGGTGGTGCGCCGGGGCGGCCTCGCCCGTCACCACGTCGACGGTGGCCAGCGCGTGCGGCACGGTGGCGATCGGCTTCATCGCCGCCCGCACCCGTACCAGCTCACCGGTGCTCACCCCGCCCTCGGTGCCGCCGGAGCGCCCGGTGGCGCGGCGGATCCCGGCGGGCGTCGGACGGATCTCGTCGTGCGCCCGCGAACCGGGCACCCGGGCCAGCGCGAAGCCGTCCCCGACCTCGACGCCCTTGATGGCCTGGATGCCCATGAGGGCCGCCGCCAGCCGGGCGTCGAGCCTGCGGTCCCAGTGCACATGGCTGCCGAGCCCCACCGGCACCCCGTACGCCAGGACCTCCACCACACCGC
The DNA here is from genome assembly GCF_042755665.1 of Streptomyces sp. NPDC059142. Lineage (NCBI taxonomy): Bacteria > Bacillati > Actinomycetota > Actinomycetes > Kitasatosporales > Streptomycetaceae > Streptomyces > Streptomyces sp. NPDC059142. Next base: position 4,114 of record NZ_JBHZDA010000178.1, on the reverse strand, counting down.
CGAGGGTGTCGCCGTCCCGGTGGGCCCGGTCGATCTCCGCCACCATCTCCTTCGCGGCGTCCGCGTCCAGACAGCGCACGGGGTCCGCGTCCAGCCGGGCCGTGTCGTCCGGGGCGGGCAGCAGACCGTACGGGGCCTTCGCCGCCGCCAGTTCCACCACATGGGAGACGATCTCGACACCGGTGGTCTCCCTGAGGTACGAGCGGGCCACCGCGCCCAGCGCCACCCGGGCCGCCGTCTCGCGCGCGCTGGCCCGCTCCAGTACCGGCCTGGCCTCGCCGAACCCGTACTTCTGCATCCCCGCCAGATCGGCGTGGCCGGGGCGCGGGCGGGTCAGCGGCGCGCCGCGCGCCAGTCCGGCCAGGATCTCCGGGGCCACCGGGTCGGCCGCCATGACCCGCTCCCACTTGGGCCACTCGGTGTTGCCGATCATGACGGCCACCGGGGACCCCATGGTGAGCCCGTGCCGTACACCTCCGAGGAAGGTGACCTCGTCCCGCTCGAACTTCATCCGGGCACCGCGGCCGTACCCCAGCCGCCGCCGCGCCAGCGCGTCCGCCACCAGACCGGTGGTGACGGGTACGCCGGAGGGCAGCCCCTCCAGCGTCGCGACGAGCGCGGGGCCGTGCGACTCGCCCGCGGTCAGCCAGCGCAACCTGCTCAACGGCGTTCTCCTCTCGGCTCCACAGCGGGGCCGTACCAGGGGTGTCAGGGGGTGGGGGGAAGAGATCAGGCCGCGGGGCTGCCCGCCTCCAGGAGCGGGGAGGCGGCGGCGCTCCCGCGGGTACGGAGGAACTCGGCGACCAGGAACCCGAGGTCGAGCGACTGGGACCGGTTCAGCCGGGGGTCGCAGACCGACTCGTACCGCGAGGCCAGGTCCTCCAGGAGCACCTCGTGGCCGCCGCCCGTGCACTCGGTGACGTCGTTGCCGGTGAGCTCCACGTGGATGCCGCCGGGATGGGTGCCCAGGCCCCGGTGCACCTCGAAGAAGCCCCTGATCTCGTCGAGCACGTCGTCGAACCGGCGGGTCTTGTGGCCGGACGGGGCCTCCACGGTGTTGCCGTGCATGGGGTCGCAGACCCAGGCGACCGGTGCGCCCGAGGCGGCGACCTTCTCCACCAGCGGGGGCAGGATGTCCTGGACCTTGTCCGCGCCCATCCGCACGACGAAGGTGAGCCGGCCCGGCTCGCGGTCCGGGTCGAGCCGGTCGATCAGCCGGAGCGCCGTGTCGGGGTCCGTCCTCGGGCCGAGCTTCACCGCGATCGGGTTGTTGATCCGGGAGAAGTACTCGACGTGCGCGCCGTCCAGGTCCCGGGTCCGCTCACCGATCCACAGCAGATGCCCGGAGGTCGCGTACGGCTTCCCGCTGAACTCGTCGACACGGGTCAGGGCCGCCTCGTAGTCCAGGAGCAGTCCCTCGTGCGAGACGAAGAACTCGACGGTGTCGACGCCGTGCGGGTCGTTGCCGGTGGCGTGCATGAAGTGCAGCGCCTGGTCGATCTCGTCCGCGAGGGCCTCGTACCGGCGTCCCGAGGGGGAGCCGGAGACGAAGTCCTGGTTCCAGTTGTGCACCTGACGGAGGCTGGCGTACCCGCCGGTGGTGAACGCGCGCACCAGGTTCAGGGTGGTGGCCGACGACCGGTACATGCGCAGCAGCCGGTCCGGGTCGGGGACGCGCGCCGCGTCGGTGAAGTCGAAGCCGTTCACCGCGTCGCCCCGGTAGGCCGGCAGTTCGGTGCCCTCCCGGATCTCCGTCGGCTTCGAGCGCGGCTTGGCGTACTGCCCGGCCAGCCTGCCGAGCTTCACGACGGGGACCGACCCGGCGTAGGTGAGGACCACCGCCATCTGGAGGAGGGTGCTGAGCTTGTCCCGGATGGCGTCCGCCCCGACCCCCTCGAAGGTCTCCGCGCAGTCGCCGCCCTGGAGCAGGAACGCCTCCCCGCGCGCCACGGCGGCGAGCCGCTCCTTCAGCAGGTCGCACTCGCCCGCGAAGACCAGGGGCGGGGCCGTCTCCAGCTCGTCGGTGACGGCGCGCAGAGCGGCCCGGTCGGGCCAGCCCGGTTGCTGGGCGGCCGGATAGGAGCGCCAGGTGTCCCTGGGGGCAGGGGCCGACCCGTTCGTGGGAATGTCCTTGAGGAAAGAGCGCATGTCATGAATTCGCTTTCTCGAATCAGGCCGGATTCTCGGCGGGCACCAGATGGCGTGCCACGCTGTCGAGCTTTTCGCACGTTTCCTCGAATTCCCGTTCGGGAATCGACTGCTCCACGATTCCGGCGCCGGCCCGCAGCCAGGTGCGGCCGTTCTGCCGGTAGACGCTGCGCAGCACGAGCGCGGCGTCCATCGAACCGTCCTGGTCCACCGTGAGGACCGCCCCGCTGTACAGACCGCGCGGCTCCTCCTCGTGCCGGCGGATCGAGTGGTACGCGGCCTCCTTGGGCACCCCGGACGCCGTGACGGCGGGGAAGACCGCGCCGAAGGCGTCCCAGGCCCGGCAGCCGGGCGCCAGCCGTCCCGACACCCGCGACGCCAGGTGCTGGACGCTGCCCCGTTCCCGTACGGCCATGAACTCGGGCACCTCCACCGAGCCCGGCTCGCAGACGTCCGTCAGCTCGTCGGCGCCCGTCTTGACCGAGATCGCGTGCTCGTACACCTCCTTGGAGGAGGCGAGCAGATCGGCGCGCAGCCGCTCGTTGGCGAGGAGGTCGGCGGTCAGCGCACGGGTGCCGGCCAGCGGCTGGCTCACCACCCGGCCGTCCGCCGACACCTGGACGACGATCTCCGGGCTGAAGCCCGCGGCCTCCAGGCCGCCGAGGTCGAGCAGGAAGGACCTGGCGGGGTTGTTCGCCCGGCGCCCCACGGCGTAGGTGCTGATCAGGTCGGTGTCGCCGGGGACGTCCACGACCCGGGAGAGGATCACCTTGTGCAGCTCCCGCTGCTCGATCTCCTCGACCGCGAACTTGACGGCGTCCTGGTAGCCCTGCCGGCCGACCCCGCGGACCTCCAACCGCTTCGGCGGGCGGCTCACCTCGTCCGCCGGGCCCGTCAGCAGACCGACGAGCTGCGTCAGGGTCTCCTGGTCGGCGGCGCGGAGCCGGGCGTGGCCCTCCCTGAACCGCACCTCGGCACGGGGGATCACCAGGTGCAGCAGGCGCTCGTCCCCCAGGTGTTCGAGGTCGCCGTCCTTGGCGTACGACAGCTCGAAGGCCGCCCAGCCGTAGGCCCGCCAGCCGGCCACGGTCACCGAGTCGAGCAGGCCCTGCACCTGGCGGAGCGGCTGGCCGTCCCACGGCAGATGGGTCTCCGGCTCGTCGCCCCGGCGCATCCGGGCGCCGGTGCGGTCCACGGTGATCTCCACGAGGGCGCCGCCCGCGTACGACCAGTCACCGGCGTGCTCGTAGACCACATGGTCCGTGTGCGCCCCCGAACCGGCGAGCCGGGCCGCCAGGAGCAGCGGTTCCTGCGACAGCTCGACCTGGGTCTCGAAGTAATGCTGAGTCGGGGTGGAACTCATAGGTCTGCTTCCTCTCCTGACATGGGAACCGCACGGCGGCGGGGAAAACCTGTGCGGCCGCGTCTGCCGACGGCGGGCACGAGGAATGTGAGGACCCAACGAGAACAACACGCCCCGGGGGAGCGGGCCATGAGCGGCCGGTACTCAGTTCGGGCCGCCGCGTCCGTCGGCCGAGGCGGGCGGCCCGCGCGGCCTCGGGAAAAGAGGTCCAAGTGCGCACTCCCCACGGTTGGACGGACCGTCCGGCCGTCCAATAGCGGTTCGTTGACACGCGTTCACGCGGACAAATAGAAAGGCTGGGCCGGCCCTTCGAAAAGCCATGGGAGAAAAACGTGGATTCTCACCAGCATGCGCGGGGTTCCTCACCCGACCCTCCCGACCCGGAGGTGACCGAGCCACCGGTCACGGCGACGGAACGGGTCCTCGCCGCCATCTGGTCCGAGGTCCTGGAGGTCTCCCAGGTGAGCGTCGAGGACAACTTCTTCGACCTGGGCGGGCATTCGGTGCTGCTGCACATGGTCCAGGACCGGATCGGCCGGGAGCTGGGGAAGAACCCGCCGCTCGTCGAACTCTTCACGTACCCCACGGTCCGGGGGCGGGGCC
>NZ_JBHZDA010000177.1:0-6391 GCF_042755665.1 Streptomyces sp. NPDC059142 | reverse complement strand
TTTTTTTTTTTTTTTTATTTTTTTTGTTTTTTTTTTTTTTTCTTTCCCCCCCCGGCCTTCGTCTCCCCCCCCCCCCCCCCCCCTGTGTGCGGACGTACGGTCAGGCGTGGCTCGCCGCCACCCAGCGGGCCAGCGCGTCCCGCGCCGCGCCCGAGTCGATCGCCTCCGCGGCCCGCGCGATCCCCGCCACGAGCTGGGTCTCCAGCGCGTCCCCGGTCGGGTCCAGCGCCACCAGCGCCGCCGCCGCGTTGAGCAGCACCGCCTCCCGTACGGGTCCGCCTTCGCCCGCCAGCAGCCGGCGGGCGACATCGGCGTTGTACGAGGCATCCGCGCCACGCAGCGCCTCCACCGGGACCAGTTCCAGCCCGACGTCCCGCGGATCGAAGGGCTGCTCGGTCACCGCGCCCTCCCGTACCATCCACACCCGCGAGGTCGCGGTGGTGGTCAGCTCGTCGAGCCCGTCGTCACCGCGGAAGACCAGCGCCGAGTTGCCCCGGCCGGCGAGCACCCCGGCGACGATGGGCGCCATCCGCGCGTCCGCCACCCCCACGGCCTGGGACCTGACCCTGGCCGGGTTGGTGAGCGGGCCCAGGATGTTGAAGGTGGTCTGCGCGCCCAGCTCCTTGCGCGCCTTGGCCGCGTACCGCAGCGCCGGGTGGAACTTGACCGCGAAGCAGAAGGTGATGCCCGCCTCCTCCGCGACCTCCACGACCCGTCGCGGCGTCAGCTCCAGATTGACGCCGAGCTTCTCCAGTACGTCGGAGGCACCGCTCGCGGAGGACGAGGCGCGGTTGCCGTGCTTGACGACCTTGGCGCCCGTGCCCGCCACGACGATCGCGGACATCGTGGAGATGTTGACGGTCTTGGCGAGGTCGCCGCCGGTGCCGACGATGTCGACCGTACGGCCGGGCACCTCGATGGTGTTGGCGTGCGCGTACATCGCGCGGACCAGCCCGGAGACCTCCTCGACGGTCTCGCCCTTGGCCCGCAGAGCGACCGCGAACCCGGCGATCTGCGCGTCGGTGGCCTCCCCGCTCATGATGCGGTCCATGGCCCACGCCGTGTCGTCGGTGGACAGGTTCTCGCCGCGCAGCAGCGGGTTGAGCACGCCGGGCCAGGTGCGGGCCGCCACGGTGTCGCCTCCGACGGGGGTAACAGCGCTCATGCTCGCTCCTGGGGTCTGTGGGACGGCTGCGTGGGCCGCGTACGGCCGATCGGCGTGACGGCCGAGGGGCGTACGGCCCGGCCGCCAGCCTATCGGCGGACGGCGGGCCCGGTGGAGAGGTGCCCGTACTGCGGACGCGGGGTGCGGTGCGCGGGGTGCGGTGCGGTGTGCGGTGCGGTGTGCCGCGTACCGGAGCCGGGGACACGCCGAGGGCCCCGGCCGGCTCCCTGGGGAGACCGGGCCGGGGCCCTCGGTGGTGGCGACCTGTGTCAGGCCGGGCGATCAGTGGTGGCCGTGGCCGCTGGTGATCTCCTCGTACTCCTCCGCGGTGGGCTTGGGAAGCTGGTTGTTCTCGCCGTAGTAGCCCTTGCTCAGCTTGACCCGCAGCCGCTCGACCGGCGACACCTTGCGGCGTACACCGTTCTCGTCGACCTCGGGGCCCAGCTCGGCGGGACGGTACTGCTCGTGCGCGGTCAGCTTGTGCAGGTCGCCCTGGTCCAGCGGGGTGTGGACCTCGACGAACTCACCGTGCGGCAGCCGCTTGATGACACCGGACTCCCGTCCGTGCAGCACCTTCTCGGCGTCGCGTCGCTGGAGACCGATGCAGATCCGCTTGGTGACGATGAAGGCGATGACCGGTCCGGCGAAGAAGGCGATCCGGACGAACCAGGTGATCGCGTTGATCGACAGATGGAAGTGCGTCGCCCACAGGTCGTTACCGCCACCGACCAGCAGGATGAAGTACCAGGTCAGCCAGGCCACACCGAACGCCGTACGGGTCGGTACGTTGCGCGGGCGGTCCAGCAGGTGGTGCTCGCGCTTGTCACCGGTGACCCAGGACTCGACGAACGGGTAGACCGCGATCGCGACCAGCACCAGCGGGAAGATGATCAGCGGGATGAACACACCCAGGACCAGGGTGTGTCCCCACGCGTTGATCTCCCAGCCGGGCATCACACGGATGAGACCTTCGGAGAAGCCCATGTACCAGTCGGGCTGGGCGCCGGTGGAGACCTGGTCGGGCCGGTACGGGCCGAGGGCCCAGATCGGGTTGATCGTGGCGATGGCCGAGACGATCGTGATGACACCGAAGACCAGGAAGAAGAAGCCTCCGGCCTTGGCCATGTAGACCGGCAGCAGCGGCATGCCGACGACGTTGGTGTTCGTCTTGCCGGGGCCCGCGAACTGCGTGTGCTTGTGGTAGAAGACCAGGATCAGGTGGGCCACCACCAGACCCAGCATGATGCCGGGCAGCAGCAGGATGTGGACCGAGTAGAAACGGGCCACGAAGTCGCCGCCGGGGAACTCCCCGCCGAACAGGAACATCGACAGGTACGTTCCGACGATCGGCACCGACAGGACCGCGCCCTGCATGAACCGCACACCGGTACCGGAGAGCAGGTCGTCCGGGAGCGAGTAGCCGGTGAACCCGGTGAACATGCCCAGGACGAAGAGCAGGAAGCCGAAGAGCCAGTTGACCTCGCGCGGCTTGCGGAAGGCGCCCGTGAAGAAGACGCGCATCATGTGCACCATCATGGCCGCGAGGAAGATCAGCGCCGCCCAGTGGTGGATCTGCCGGATGAGCAGACCGCCGCGGACGTCGAAGCTGATGTCCAGCGTGGAGGCGAACGCCTCCGACATCATCACGCCCTGGAGCGGGACGTAACCGCCGTGGTACTCCACCTCGTTCATCGACGGGTGGAAGAACAGCGTCAGATACACACCCGTGAGGATGATGATGATGAAGCTGTAGAGGCAGATCTCCCCGAGCATGAAGGACCAGTGGTCCGGGAAGATCTTGCGCATGTTGGCCTTGGCCAGGCCGTAGATGCCCAGCCGGCCGTCGGCCCAGTCGGCGACCCGCTCGCCCGCGGGCGCTTTACGGGCCTTGTCGTCCGTCGTGGCAGTGGTCGTGGTACTCATCCGCGCTCCCAGAAGGCAGGGCCGACGGGCTCGGCGAAGTCACCGAGCGCTTCGAGGTTGCCCTCCGCGTTCACGCCGATCCGCAGCTGCGGCAGGGCGTGACCGGCGGGCCCGAAGATGACGCGCGCGCCGTCGGAGAGGTCGAAGGTGGACTGGTGGCACGGGCAGAGCACGTGGTGCGTCTGCTGCTCGTACAGGCTGATCGGGCAACCGACGTGGGTGCAGATCTTCGAGAACGCCACGATCCCCTGGTGGGACCAGTCCAGCTCGCGCTTGTCCTTGATCTCGTCCGGCTGGATCCGGACGATCATCAGGGCAGCCTTGGCGATCTCCTTCTGGAACTCCTCGCTGTGCTGGTCCAGGCCCTCGGGCATGGCGAACGTCAGCGAGCCCGTGATGACGTCCTCGGGACGCAGCGGCTCCATGGTGTTCATGTTGATGAGCTGCTTGCCCTTGGCCCACAGCGTCGTGCGGAGCTTCTTCTCGGGCAGCGGACCGAGGTCGCGCAGCAGCACGACACCGGAGAGCGGTACGAGCGCCAGCGCGCCGAACATCGTGTTGCGGATCAGCTTGCGCCGGCCGAAGCCCGACTCGGCCGCACCCGCGGCGAAGTCCTCCAGGACCTTCGCCTTGACCTCCGGCGGCGCCTCGATCGGGTGCCGGTCGTCGGCGATCTCCACGTCCGACATCAGCGTGCGGGCCCAGTGGACCGCGCCGGCGCCGATGGCGAAGAGGGCGACACCGAGCGTCACACCCAGCGAGAAGTGCAGGATGCTGACGTGCCCGAACGGGAAGATGAAGACGCTCTTGTCGACCGGGAAGGCGACGAAGGAGGCGATGAACGCCACCGTCGCCAGCATCGACAGCAGGAACAGGCCGGCGACGGTGCGCTCGGACCGCTTGGCCGCCCGCTCGTCGATGTCCTGGATCCTCGGTTTGTGCGCCGGCATCCCCGGATCCGCGAAGGGATCGTCGGTGCGCGCCACCTCGCCGTGCGGGGCGTCGTGCCCGCTCGGCAGGTTCTCGTCTACTGAATTCTCTTGGCTACTCATGACTTCTTGGCCTTAGCGGTGTGGGCCGCGACCCAGACGGCAACGGCGATCAATGCGCCCAGTCCGAAGATCCAGGCGAACAGGCCCTCGCTGACGGGGCCGAGGCCGCCGAGGGAGAGGCCGCCGGGGCTGACGGTCTCATCCCCGTTCACCGCCTTGACGTACGCGATGATGTCCTTCTTCTGCTGCTCCGGCATCGTGGAGTCGGGGAAGGAAGGCATGTTCTGCGGGCCGGTCTGCATGGCCTCGTAGATGTGCTTCGGATCCACGCCCTCAAGGCTCGGTGCGGACTTGCCGTGGGTCAGCGCACCACCCTCACCGGTGAAGTTGTGGCACTGGGTGCAGTTGGTACGGAACAGATCGCCACCCTTGGCGATGTCGGCACCGTCGGGGCTGTACTGCTTCTCGGTCGGCGTGATCGGACCGGCGCCCAGGGACGCGACGTACGCGGCGAGCTGGTCGATCTGCTTCTGGTCGTAGATGACCTTCTTCTTCGGTACCTGCGCGCCGGGCTGCTGGGCCGGCATACGGCCGGTGCCGACCTGGAAGTCCACGGCGGCGGAGCCGACGCCGACCAGGCTCGGGCCGTCAGAGGATCCCTGACCGCCGGTCCCGTGGCAGCTTGCGCAGCCCACGGTATAGAGCTTCTTGCCCTCCTCGATGGCCAGGGACTGGGCGGTATCTTCAGCCTGAGCCTCGCTCGCGGGCGCGAACGCGGCGTACAGCCCCCCTGTGACCGCCAGCGCGAAGAGTAGGACGACGACCGCCGCCAGCGGATGGCGTCGTCGTGCGGAGAGCTTTTTCACGGATTACCCCGGTGTCAGGATCTTCTGCGTCGGTGCTTCTGGACTGTGTGCGTAGGACGGCGCGCGTCGGGCGCGGCGCCCCGCTACTTGATCAAGTAGATCGTGGCGAAAAGGCCGATCCAGACGACATCGACGAAGTGCCAGTAATAGGACACGACGATGGCGGCGGTTGCCTGCTCGTGGGTGAACCTCTTGGCCGCGTACGTCCTGCCCAGGACGAACAGGAACGCGATCAGACCCCCCGTCACGTGCAGACCGTGGAAGCCGGTGGTCAGATAGAACACCGAGCCGTACGGGTCGGAGGAGAGCGAGATGCCGTCCTTCTTGACCAGCTCGGTGTACTCGAGGACCTGGCCGCCGATGAAGATCGCACCCATCACGAACGTGATCACGAACCACGTGCGGAGCTTCTTGACGTCACCGCGCTCGGCGGCGAAGACGCCGAGCTGACAGGTGAGGGAGGAGAGCACCAGGATCGTCGTGTTCGCCGTCGAGAACGGGACGTTCAGGGCATGGGCCATTTCCTTCCAGTACTCGGCCCCCATCACCGATCGCAGGGTGAAGTACATCGCGAAGAGGGCCGCGAAGAACATCAGCTCGGAACTCAGCCAAATGATGGTTCCGACACTGGTGAGGTTCGGCCGATTGACCGACGGGTGCGCGTGCCCGGTTTCTACTGTCGTTGCTGTCGCCACGACCGACATTATGTCGGTCGCTTATCCCGCGCTGACTCCCGGGGTGCCGTTCGGTGTGTCCATGGGCTGTGTCCAGCTCGAACGGCCCAGCGAAGGGCTGTCCTTACCCGTGCTGACAGGGTGTCCGACGGAGTACGATCCGCGCATCGGTTCAGGGCCGTGGAGCCCTGGAGCCCCCGCAGACACCGACGTCACGGAGGAACAATGCAGCCGACCGCCACCGTGCTGGTCTACAGCGACGACGCGAACATCCGCGAGCAGGTCAGGCTGGCGGCGGGCCGGCGGCCGGCCGCCGATGTCCCACCGGTCGAGTTCGTGGAGTGCGCCACCCTTCCCGCGGTCCTCGAACACCTGGACCGGGGCGGGATCGACGTCTGTGTGCTGGACGGCGAGACGGCCCCCGCGGGCGGTATGGGCGTCTCCCGGCAGATCAAGGACGAGATCTTCCACTGCCCGCCCGTGCTGCTGCTGATCGGCCGCCCGCAGGACGCCTGGCTGGCCACCTGGAGCCGTGCGGACGCCGCGGTGACGCTCCCGGTCGAGCCGGTCGGCTTCGCGGACGCCCTGGCCTCCCTGCTGCGCTCACGGCTCTCCGTGGACGCCTGAGACTCCGCTCACGCGTCCCGGCCGGGGGGCCCGGGCCCCCCCGCCCCCCCGCCCCCCCCCCCGCCGCCCCCCGCCCCCCCCCCCCCCCCCGGCGGCCCCCCCGCTCGCGGGGCGCCCCCCCCCCCCGGCGGGCGGCGAGCTGCC
>NZ_JBHZDA010000176.1:0-6769 GCF_042755665.1 Streptomyces sp. NPDC059142 | reverse complement strand
GACCGGATGCGGTCCGCGCGTGCGATGTTACGGGGTGGTCTTGACGGTGATCTTGCCGTCGATGATGTCCTTCTTCGCCTTCTCGACGGCGGTGACGACATCGGTCATCTTGGTGTACGCCGGGTTGGAGTCGGACAGGCCGACGCCGTCCTTGTCCAGGCCGTAACGGATCTCACCGGACTCGGGCTTGCCGTCCTTGACCGACTGGATCAGGTTGAAGACGGCGTCGGAGACGTCCTTGGTGACCGAGGTGAGGATCTTGTCCTTGTACTTGGCCAGGCCCTTCTGGGTGTACTGGTCGGAGTCGACGCCGATGGCCCACTTGCCGGCCGTCGCGGTCGCCTCGATGGCGCCGAAGCCGGCCAGACCGGCGGCGTGGTAGACCACGTCGGCGTTCTTGTCGAGCTGGCCCTGCGCGGCGGCCTTGCCGAGATCCGGCTTGGAGAAGCCGTCGAAGTTCGGGGGCTGCGTCAGGTACTGCGACAGGACCTTCACCGACGGGTCGGTGGCCTTGACGCCCTGCTCGAAGCCGGCCTGGAACTTCTTGATCAGCGGGGTCTCGACACCGCCGATGAAGCCGACGGTCTTCGTCTTGGTGGCCTTGGCCGCGGCGACGCCCGCGAGGTAGGAGCCCTGCTCCTCGTTGAACACCATGTTGGCGATGTTCTTGTCGGTGACCGAGGAGTCGTCGATGATCCCGAAGGAGACCTTGGGGAACTTCGGCGCGACCTTCTTGATGGCGGGCGCGTAGGCGAAGCCGACGCCGATGACCGGGTTGTTGCCGGCGCGGGCCAGGTCGGTGAGGCGCTGCACCTTGTCGGCGTCGCCCTCCCCGTCCGTCGGCTCCGAGTCGGTGCCCTTGATGCCGAGGTCCTTCTCGGCCTTGGCGAGACCGGCGTAGGCCGCGTCGTTGAACGACTGGTCACCCTTGCCACCGATGTCGTAGGCGATGGCGGCCTTCGCCTCGCCGGAGTCGGTTCCGGCGTCCGACGACGACTTGCCGCCACAGGCGGTGGCGGAGAGCGCGAGTGCCGCTGACGCGACGCCCACGGTGGCTATCCTGGTGATCCGGCGCACGGGAGGCTCCTTCTGGCCTAAGCGCCTCTTCCGGCGCTGGTTTCGCGGCGATCGTAACGCGCGTAGATGTCAGATAAAGACCTGTACGGAAGCTGTTATCGGATCGTCGCGAACGGAAGGCGAACAGCAGGGGAGCGCGCGGCGCGCCGACGCTCCCCGGCCCGTCACGGACGGTCGCCGTCGATCAACGCGGCGGCAGTGAAAAGCTCCACACCGACCTGGATGGCGTGTTCGTCGACGTCGAAATCACCACGATGCAGGTCGTATCGCGCCTGGCTGCCGGGGACCCGTACGCCGAGGCGCGCCATGGCTCCCGGCACCTGTTCGAGATACCAGGAGAAGTCCTCGCCGCCGAGGCTCTGCTCGGTGTCCTCGATTGCATACGAACCGCGCCGCGCGGTCTGCGCGGTGCGGAGGAGTTCGGTGACGACGGGGTCGTTGACGACCGGTGGCACCCCGCGCACATAGGTGATCTGTGACTTGGCGCGGTGGAGCGTGGCGATCTCGTCGATCGCGGCGTGCACCAGGTCCGGCGCGTCCCGCCACGCGGGCAGGTCCAGGCAGCGGACGGTGCCGGAGAGTTCGGCGTGCTGCGGGATGACGTTGCAGGCGTGGCCCGCCTCGATACGGCCCCAGGTGACGGCGAGCCCGGAGCGGGCGTCGACCCGGCGCGCGAGGAGCGCGGGGACGTCGGTGGCGACCTTGGCGGCGGCGGTGACCAGATCGGTGGTGAGGTGCGGGCGGGCGGTGTGGCCGCCGGGCCCGTCCAGGGCGATCTCCAGCCGGTCGCAGGCGGAGGTGATCGGTCCTGGCCGCAGTCCGATCGTCCCGGCGTCGACCTTGGGGTCGCAGTGCACGGCGATGATCGATCCGACGCCGTCCAGGACACCGGACTCGATGGCGTCGGCGGCGCCGCCGGGCAGGACCTCCTCGGCGGGCTGGAAGATCAGCCGTACGGGGGAAGGCAGCAGCCCCTGCCGCTCCAGCTCGGCGAGGACCAGCCCGGCGCCGAGGACGGCGGCGGTATGCACGTCGTGCCCGCAGGCGTGCGCCCGGTCGGGGACGGTGGAGCGGTACGGGACGCCGGTCTTGGTGTCCGGGATGGGCAGCCCGTCGATGTCGGCGCGCAGCGCCAGCATGGGGCGCGCGGGGTCCGGGGTCCCGATGTCGCAGACGAGCCCGGTGCCGGTGTGCAGGACGCGCGGTGCGAGCCCCGCCTGCTCCAGCCGGCGCTTGAGCGCGGCGGTGGTCCGGAACTCCTGGTTCCCCAGCTCGGGGTGCATGTGCATGTCCCGGCGGAAGGCGATCAGCTCGTCGCGCAGGGCGTCGGGCAGCGTGCCGGGGAGCGCCGGGTGGCTCGCTTCCCCGGGCAGATCGGTCTCGGACTCGCAGGACATCAACTGGCTCACCTGTCGAAGGGTAGGCCCCTTTAGTGATCAACCAACCCCTGATCCATAAAATTTCAGCCACTCAGGGGAAGAAATACGCAGCGCCCATGCATGGTGATCATCTGCTACGGGTATACCGGCCGGTCTCGGTGGCGGCATTCGGGCGTCTCCACCCCGGGGAAGGCGCCTCGGTCCGGGCCCGCAGGGCGGCGGCACGACGCGGGGGGGGGGGGCCCCCGCGCCTCGCGGGCGCCCCCCCGCGGCGGGGGGGGGGGGGGCGGGGACGGGGTGCGCGGTTCCCGCAGGTGGCCGGGGGTTCAGGCCGGTGAGGGGAGCCTCGGGAGGCGGTGGACGTCGCGGGCCGTGGCCGTGACGCCGGAGAGGAAGCCCTGCGCGCGGGACGAGGCCGTCGCCTTGAGCCATTCCGGGGCTATGTCGCAGACCGCGACCCGTACGCCCGTGCCCGCGAGGGCCAGCGGCAGGGTGTGGACCACCGTGGACGGGAAGCTCAGCACCGTACGGCCGATCGGGCCGCGGCGGGCGATCAGCTCCAGGGGCAGGTCGGGGCGGACGATCTCCAGGCCCGTCGCGATGTGGAGCTGGTGGAGCTTGTCGACGTTCTCGCGCCGGTGCGCGAAGTACCGCGTCGCGCCGTGGGTACGGGCGAGCGAGATGACCGCCTCGGTGTACAGGTCCGCGTCGACCACGCCCGTCTCGACCAGCGAGGTGCCGACCATGTCGGCGCCGGTCGTGATCCGGGGCGGCCCGAAGGTCGCACGGGTCCAGGCGAAGGTGTTGGCCGTGACGGTGATGCCGTCGGGCACCCCTTCGACCGGCATCGAGGTGAAGACCTCGACCGCGCGGGCGGCCGACGGGGTGAGCCGGCGGCGGGGGGGGGCCGGGGGCGCGGGGCCCCCCCCCCCCCCCGGGCCCCCCCCCCCCCCCCCCCCCGCCCCGCCCCGCCCCCCCATCCCCCCCCCCGCGGGGGACCCCCCCCCCCCCGGGGGGCGCCCCCGGGGGCGCCCCGGCGGCGGCCGGCCGCGGGCCCGGGCGCCCCCCCCCGGCCCGGCGCCCGGCCCCCGCCGCCGCGCCGGTGCCAGCGCACCAGCCGCTCGCCCCGGGCGAGCTGCCCGACGAACTCCATCGTCGCGGTGCCGTCGTCGACGACCGTCAGTTCCTTGGTCGGGACCAGGGCCAGCAGGAGCTGCACGTAGCGGGAGAACGGGTCACCGATGACGACCCGGTCCGCCTTGCGCAGCAGCGGTGCCAGCTCCCGTACGGTCCGCAGCGGCGCCCCGGCCCCGCCGCGCGCCTCCTGCCAGCGGACCGTGAAGCCCTCGTCGCGGGCCAGCTCGGCCACCCGGCGGAGCTGGCCGCGCGACATGGGGTCGGTGGGCGACAGCACGACGACGGTGAGCGCGTCGCCCGCCCGGCTGAGGTGCGCCCACTCCAGCACGTTGAGCAGTTGGACCGGGCTCTCCACGAAGGCGATCGTGGGGGCGGCGGGGGCGTCGGAGAGGGGGACGCCCGCGGGCGCCGAAGCCGCTGTCTCGCTCTGGTACGGGGAGCTGCCCCCGCCGGCACCGGTCATGGCGTCAGACCGCGACCGGCTCGGCGGCCTCGGCGACGACGCCCGCGACACGGCGGAGCTTCTTCATCGGGCCGAGCTCCGACTCGTACACCTTCTTGACGCCGTCACCGAGGGAGGCCTCGATGGTGCGGATGTCGCGGACGAGGCGCGTCAGGCCCTGCGGCTCGACGGAGGCGGCCTGGTCCGAGCCCCACATGGCGCGGTCGAGGGTGATGTGGCGCTCGACGAACGTGGCGCCGAGGGCGACGGCGGCGAGGGTGGTCTGGAGACCGGTCTCGTGGCCGCTGTAGCCGATCGGGACGTTCGGGAACTCGGCCTGGAGGGTGTTGATGACCCGCAGGTTCAGCTCCTCGGCCTTGGCCGGGTAGGTCGACGTGGCGTGGCAGAGCAGGATGTTGTCGCTGCCCAGGACCTCGACCGCGTGGCGGATCTGCTTCGGCGTCGACATGCCGGTGGAGAGGATGACGGTGCGGCCGGTGGCGCGCAGGGCGCGCAGCAGCTCGTCGTCGGTGAGGGAGGCGGAGGCCACCTTGTGGGCGGGCACGTCGAACTTCTCCAGGAAGGCGACGGCCTCGGTGTCCCACGGGGAGGCGAACCAGTCGATGCCGCGCTTGGCGCAGTGCTCGGCGATGGTGCGGTACTCGTCCTCGCCGAACTCGACGCGGTGGCGGTAGTCGATGTACGTCATCCGGCCCCAGGGGGTGTCGCGCTCGATGTCCCACTGGTCGCGCGGGGTGCAGATCTCCGGGGTGCGCTTCTGGAACTTGACCGCGTCACAGCCCGCCTCGGCGGCCACGTCGATCAGGGCCAGGGCGTTGTCCAGCTCACCGTTGTGGTTGATGCCGATCTCGCCCGTGATGTAGACGGGGCGGCCGGGGCCCGCGGTCCGGGTACCGAAGTTCCGCAGACGGGAAGGGGAGTTGGTGCTCATGGCGGTGCGTCCTTACTTGTTGACAGTGTGGAGGGTGTGGGGGTTCACGGGGCGGTCGGGGTGGCGGGAGCCGTGGAGAGCGCCGGGCCGAGCAGCCAGGTGGCGATCTCCCGGACGGCGCCCTCGCCGCCGGGCGTGGTCGTGACGGCGCGCGCCGCGGCGCGTACCTCGTCGTGGGCGCTCGCGACGGCCACCGGCCAGCCGGCGAGGCCGAAGCAGGGCAGGTCGTTGACGTCGTTGCCGACGTAGAGGACCCGTTCGGGCGCGATGCCGTGCTCGTCGCACCACTGCTTGAGCGCCAGGTCCTTGCGGTCGATGCCGTGCAGCACCGGTACCTGGAGCTTGCGGGCGCGGGCGGCGACGACCGGGTTCCGCTCGGTGGAGAGGATGAGCAGTTCGAGCCCGGAGCGGCGCAGCGCGGCGATGCCGAGGCCGTCGCCGCGGTGCACGGCGACCGTCTCGCGGCCGTCGGAGTCGATGTGCACCTTGTCGTCGGTCTGCGTCCCGTCGAAGTCGAGGACGACGGCGTCGACGTCGTCGTACGAGGGCAGGACCTGCGGGTCGAGCAGCGGCGCGAGGAGCCGGGCGCGGGCCAGGTCGTGCGGGTCGTCGATCTCCAGGACCCGCGCGGGGTCGGTGGGGACGAGCGCGGTGCGGCCGAAGAAGCGGTGGCGTGCGGCGCGGAAGCCGTCGGCGCGCATCGCGTAGGCGGCGCCGGTCTCCAGGTACTCCTGGGGGCGGTCCTGGCGGCGCGGCCGGTTGGCCTTGTCGTGGTTGACGCCGTAGCCGTCCGGCTCGGTGCGGCCCGCGCCGTCCTGGCGCCAGACGAAGCCGTGGGTGGGCGCGACGGTCAGCGCGGTGTCGGCGCCGTCCTCGGTGACCGCGCCGGTGACGCCGTCGAGGTCGTCGGCGGTGAGGAAGGGGCTGGTGCACTGCACCAGCAGCACCACCTCGGGATCGCCGTGGCCGTCGCCGTTCCCGCCGCGCAGGGCGGCGTGGGCGTCCATGGCGTGCAGGACGGCGTCCTCGCTGGTCGCGGTGTCCCCCGCGATCGCGGCGGGACGCAGGACGATCTCGGCGCCGGCCGTGCGGGCCGCCTCGGCGATCAGCGCGTCGTCGGTGGAGACGACGACGTCGGTGACGCGCCGGGCCGCCAGGCAGGCGCGGACCGCCCGGACGACGAGCGGGACGCCGCCGACGGGCGCGAGGTTCTTGGCGGGTACGCCCTTGGATCCGCCGCGTGCGGGGATCACCGCGAGGACGGTCATCAGTACTCCGTAGGGGGTCGGGTGTGCGCGGCTCGTGCGATGACAGGTCGTGCGGGGGTGGCCGGGCGGCCGGCGGGCGCGGTCACAGCTCGCCCATCCGGCGGATGACCGGCGCCACGCGCTGCACCCCGTGCCGGTACGCGCCGCGCGCCGCTCCCCGTACCGCCTCGCGCACCACGCGCCGCACTCCACCCGGACTGTTCTCGGCGGTTCTGGCGGCGGCGGGCAGCGGAGTCCCGTCCGCCGCGAGGTGGTAGCGGGCGAGGAGGCCCGGCAGGTATCCGGGGGCGGTCGTGGCCGTGTAGTACGGGCTGATCCCGGGGAGTTCCCCGGCGGCGCCCCGCTCGGTCAGCTCGGTGACGCGCCGGCGGGCCGTGTCGAAGGCCCTGGCGTAGGAGCCGTCGGCGGCGACGCCCGGCCGGGCGGCCCCCCCGGCGTCGGGGACGGGGCGTCCGCCGCCGTCGAGCAGGTCCCCGGAGGCCCGGCCCCCGGAGCCGAGGCAGTGGTGGTTGCC
>NZ_JBHZDA010000175.1:0-6781 GCF_042755665.1 Streptomyces sp. NPDC059142 | reverse complement strand
CCACACGATCTGGCGCGGCGGCGGCACGGGCGGGGGCGGCCGGCGGGACGGGGCCGACGCCGGCCGGATGGCCATCGCCGCCGACCCGGCGGGCGCGGTCTTCGGGATCTGGCAGGCGGCGGCGCACACCGGGACGGCGGTGGCCGGGGCGCACGGCACGCCCGTCTGGAACGAACTGATCACCCGCGAGACGTCCTCGGTCGGCAAGTTCTACGCGGCGCTGTTCGGCTACGACCTGGAGGCGGTGGTCTCGGCCGACCTCGACTTCCTGACCCTGCGGCTGCGCGGGCGTCCCGTCGCCTCGCTGCACGGGGTGGGGCGCGCGCTCACCCGCGAGCGGGGCGCGCACTGGATGACGCACTTCGAGGTGGCGGACACCGACGCCGCGGCGCGGCTGGTCACGGAGCTGGGCGGGCAGGTGCTCCAGCAGCCGCGCGAGGGCGTCAACGGACGGTACGCGACGGTCGCGGACCCGGAGGGCGCGGTCTTCACGATCGTACGGTCGGCCTGAGACCGCCACACACCGGCACGCTCCGCCCAGGGTCTGTCGTTTGGATCCGGCCGGGTCAGGGAGCGGGGCACGCGAGCCCGGCAAGATCCGGACGAGAGGCCCTAGACGGGCAGGACGTCCGGGGAGAGCGCGGCGGCGCGGGCGCTCGCCGCGGTCATCCGGCGCCGGTGGTGGCGCCGGCACAGCACCTCGTAGCCGATCTCGTCGCGGCC
Source organism: Streptomyces sp. NPDC059142 (assembly GCF_042755665.1). Classification (NCBI taxonomy): domain Bacteria; kingdom Bacillati; phylum Actinomycetota; class Actinomycetes; order Kitasatosporales; family Streptomycetaceae; genus Streptomyces; species Streptomyces sp. NPDC059142. The sequence goes on along the minus strand of NZ_JBHZDA010000175.1, from coordinate 6,058 downwards.
CTGGTGGACGTCGCCGACGACGACCTGGGCGCCCTCGACCACCATGGCGCCGCCGACCGTCCGCGCGTTGTGCGTGGCGCGGGCGCCGCACCAGCAGAGCGCCTCCACCTGGAGGACCTCGACCCGGTCGGCCAGCTCCACCAGCCGCTGCGAGCCCGGGAAGAGCTTGGAGCGGAAGTCGGTGGTGATGCCGAAGGTGAAGACGTCCAGCTCCAGGTCGTCCACGACCCGGGCGAGCTGGTCGACCTGGGCCGGGGCGAGGAACTGCGCCTCGTCGGCGATGACGTAGTCGCACCGGCCGCCCTGGGAGAGCCGGTCCACGAGGTACGCGTAGAAGTCGAAGCCCTCGGCGGCCTCGACGGCGTCGGTGACCAGACCGAGGCGGGAGGAGAGCTTGCCCTCGCCGGCCCGGTCGTCACGGGTGAAGATCATGCCCTGGAGCCCGCGCGCCGAGCGGTTGTGCTCGATCTGCAGAGCGAGGGTGCTCTTTCCGCAGTCCATCGTTCCGGAGAAGAACACCAGCTCTGGCATGAGGGGGTGACGGCCTTTCAGATCTTCGGCTGCTGCGGTCGACGGGCGCCGCACCGGCACCGTACGGGGGTTCCGCCCGGTCGTACGGGACCGAACACGGGGGACGGCCAGGACATCGTACGACCGTCGTAGGAACACCATAGGAACGTCGTACGGACGTACGAGCGGTTACGAGCGTACTTCGAGCAGGGGGACGAGCTGTTCCACGGGGGTCATCGAGCCGTGCATCCCGACCATCAGCGACTCGTGCGGCTCCTGGCGGGTGGCCGTGATCACCACGTCGTCGTGGGCCGCGGCGACGACATCGCCGATCCGCCCGTACACCCGCTCGTCCATCGCGCCCGGCGGGCCGAACCAGCCCTCCGCGATCGCCTCGTCGCGGCTCGCCACCCAGAACCGTTCGCCGAGCACCTCGCGCCAGACCGCGAGGACATCGGCGGTGGCGCCGGGGACGGCGTAGACATGACGGGCCCGGCCCTCACCGCCGAGCAGGGCGACCCCGGCGCGCAGCTCCCAGTCCTCGTCGAAGTCGATGCGCGACTCCTCGTCGAAGGGGATGTCGATCATGCCGTGGTCGGCGGTGACATAGAGCGCGGTTCGGGGCGGAAGCTGCTCGGCGAGGCGCTGGACGAGCCGGTCGACGTACATCAACTGGCCGCGCCAGGCGTCGGAGTCGACCCCGAAGCGGTGCCCCTTGCCGTCGACCTCGCTGTAGTACGTGTAGACCAGCGACCGGTCGCCCGCGGCGAGCTGTTCGGCGGCCAGGTCCATCCGGTCCTCGCCGGAGAGCCGGCCGAAGAAGGAGCCGCCGCTCAGCGCGACCTTGGTGAGCGGGGTGTGCTGGAAGGTCGGCGAGGACACCTGCGCGGTGTGCACGCCCGCCGCGTCGGCGAGCGCGAAGACGGTGGGGTACGGCTGCCAGACGTGCGGCGCCGTCCACGGCTTCCAGCGGAGCTGGTTCATCAGCGCGCCGGTGGCGGGGTCGCGGACGGTGTAGCCGGGCAGACCGTGCGCGGAGGGCGGCAGCCCCGTACCGACGGAGGCGAGGGAGGTCGCGGTGGTGGCGGGGAAGCCCGCGGTGAGGGGGCGCCCGGTGGAGCCGCGCGAGGTGGCCAGCAGCGACGTCATGTACGGCGCTTCGTCCGGGTGGGCCTTGAGCTGCTCCCAGCCGAGACCGTCGATCAGAAAGACGCAGTTCCGGTCGGCGGGGGTCAGTTCGGAGATCGTCGCGGTCAGATCCGGTACGCCCTGGCCCGCGGCGAGCGTGGGCAGCAGATCGGCGAGCGAACCGCTGCCGTACTGGGGAAGCGGGGCGCTGGAGAGGGCGAGCGGGACGGACTCCGGCCAGAAGGGCTCGGCCGGCATCAGCGGCCGGTCGCCGCGGTGGCCGCCGTGGCCGCGATCGCCTCGGAGAGCGCCTGCGCGAAGGCGAGCGTCTGCCGCACGGCGTCCGGCCCGTCGCCCGCCTCGCTGACCCGCAGGCTCAGGTCGTCGGCGGTGGAGCTGCCCGTGTAGCCGTGGTCCGCCTCGCAGTTGGGGTCGCCGCAGGCGGCGGGCTCCAGATCGATCCGGGAGACGGCGCCCCAGCCGATGGTGAGGACGACCTCGCGCGGCAGGGTGCCGGGCTTGTACGACTCCGGGTTGGCGACGACGCGGCTGACCACGACGGACGAGATGCGGTCGGTCTTGACCGACTCGGTCGAGGTGGTGGCGTACGGCGTCGGGGAACTGGAGTCGGCGGCCTGCTCGTCGGTGTGGCTGACGATGAAGCGGTGGGCGGTCAGCACGAGGACGGTGACATGCCGCCGCACCTCGTTGGCGTCGAACGTGGTCTCCTGGTGCACGAGGTACGACGAGATCGGCTCACCGCCGACAGCGGCCTCCACCGCCTCGGCCACGAGAGCCGGGTAGTAGCCGCTGCGCTCGATCGCCGTGCGCAGCCCCTGGGTCGTCGTACCGGTCTTCGCCATGCGCTCATCCTACGGTGGCCGGATGGCTGCCGGGGACGCCCTGTCCCGGCGGTAGCCGCTGAGCAGTGGGTTCCAGGCTTCGCCGGACACGCCCTAGTGATAGCTGGGGAGGGTGCGCGGGCCGAGATCGTCGCGGGCGGGCGGCGGCGCGAGGCGGACGGTGGCGCCGAGCACCGACACCCCGTGCGGGGCGACGACGACGGGCTCCAGGGTGACGGAGACGACCTCGGGGTGGTCGTCGACCAGCCGGGAGACGCGCAGCAGCACCTCCTCCAGGGCGGGGGTGTCGACCGGCGCGGAGCCGCGCCAGCCGAAGAGGAGCGGCGCGGTACGGATCGACCGGATCAGCTCGGCGGCGTCCCGGTCGGTGACGGGCACCAGCCGGTGGGCGAGGTCGCCGAGGAGTTCGGAGGGGGCGCCGGCCAGCCCGAAGGAGAGCACGGCGCCGGCGGCGGCGTCGATGGCGGCCCGTACGACGGTGTCCACACCCCGGGGCGCCATGGCCTGGACGACGGGGCTCAGCTCGACGGCGGTGCCGAGCGTCTCGGTCAGCTCGCGGTGGGCCAGCCGCAGTTGCGCCTCGTCGGCGAGGTCGAGCCGTACGCCGCCGAGGTCGGCGCGGTGGCGCAGATGCGGCGCGGTGGTCTTCAGGGCGACGGGGTAGCCGAGGCGCGCGGCGGCGGCGACGGCCTCGTCGGGTCCCGGCGCGGGCAGGGTCGGGCGTACGGGGATGCCGTACAGGGCGAGCAGTTCGTGGGCGTCGGCGGTGGGGAGCCGGCGTGTGCCGGGGGCCGCGCCGAGGAGCCGGTCGATGAGGGCGGCGGCCGCGCCCGCGTCGATGGCGTCGTCCAGGAACTCGGGGACCTTGCCGGGGTCGGCGGCCTGGCGCCGCCACTGCGCGTACCGGACGGCCTCGGCGAGCGCCCGGACGGCGCGCTCGGCGGCGGGATAGGCGGGCAGGCGGCGTACGGCGTCGGGGGTGCCGGGACCGGCGTCGGGGGCAGCGTCGAGGGCGGGGGCCGGTATCGCCTCGGGCCGTGGCGGCCGGGGCGACGGCGGCTCGGAGGACGGCGGTGGCGACGTGGGCGGCGGTGGCTCGGAGGGCGGCGGGGCCGTCGTCTGCGGGGCCGGGCGGCCGGGGCCGCTGGTCGCCGCCGCGGACAGCGCCTGCGCGAGACCGCCGATCTCGACGTGGACCACCGCGACCGGCTTCGCCGGGGCCGTCGCCGCGGCCGTTCTGAGGGCGGTGCCCAGCGCGCCGCCGCCGTCGGGGTCGGCCGTGCCCGTCTCCCCCACCCGGGGGATCGCCGTCACCACGACGGCGTCGCAGCCGGGGTCGGCCAGCGCCGCCGTGAGAGCCGTACGGAAGTCGTCGGGCGCCGCGGCCGTGGTGAGGTCCTGGGGCGGCAGCGGGCGCAGGCCCTCCGTGAGGCAGGCGTCGTACGTGAGAAGGCCGAGCGACTCGGAGTTGCCGAGGATCGCGACGCGCGGGCCCGCGGGGAGCGGCTGGGAGGCGAGCAGCAGCCCCGCGTCGACGAGTTCGGTGACCGTGTCGACGCGGATCACCCCGGCCTGCCGCAGCAGCGCCGAGACCGTGGCGTCCGGTATGCGGGTGACGGGGACGGTGTGCCCGGGAGGGGCGCTGCCGCTGTGGCGGGCGCCCTTGACCACGACGACGGGCTTCACCGCGGCCGTGCGCCGGGCGAGCCGGGTGAACTTGCGCGGGTTGCCGATCGATTCGAGGTAGAGCAGCGCGACATCGGTGTCCGGGTCCTCGAACCAGTACTGGAGGATGTCGTTGCCCGAGACGTCCGCGCGGTTGCCCGCCGAGACGAAGGACGAGAGCCCCGCGCCGAGCCGGTGCAGCCCGGCGAGCAGGGCGATGCCGATCGCGCCGGACTGGGTGAACAGCCCGATCCGGCCGCGCGCGGGCGGCTCCGGCGCGAGGGAGGCGTTCAGCCGGGCGCTCTCGGCGGTGTTGATGATCCCGAAGGCGTTGGGGCCGATGATGCGCATGCCGTACGAGCGGGCCTGCCGTACCAGCGCGTGCTGGCGTTCGCGGCCCTCGGCGCCGCTCTCCGCGTATCCGGAGGAGAGGACCACCAGGCCCCGCACCCCGGAGCGGCCGCACTCCTCGACCGCTTCCGGCACCCGGTCGGCGGGGACGGCGAGGACCGCGAGGTCGACGGGTTCACCGATCAGGGTGACGGAGCGTACGGCGGGGACGCCGTCGAGCGCGGTGGTGGACTCGGGGAACGCGCTGTTCACCGCGTACAGCCGGCCGGTGAAGCCCGCGTCGCGCAGGTTGCGCAGGACGGCGCGGCCGACGCCGCCGGGGGCGCGGCCGGTCCCGACGACGGCGACCGAGCCGGGGGCCAGCAGCCGCTGCACGGAGCGGGCCTCCGCCCGCTGCTCACGGCCGCGCTGGACGGCCAGGGACTCGGCGGTCGGCTCCAGGTCGAGGGTGAGCCGTACGGCTCCGTCCTCGAAGCTGCGCCGCTGGGTGTAGCCGGCGTCCCGGAACACCTTGATCATCTTGGCGTTGGCGGGCAGCACCTCGGCGGCGAAGCGGCGGATGCCCCGCTCGCGGGCGACGGCGCCGATGTGCTCCAGGAGGGCGGAGGCGACACCGCGGCCCTGGTGCGCGTCCTGGACGAGGAAGGCGACCTCGGCCTCGTCGGCGGGGGCGGAGGCGGGCCGTCCGTGCTCGTCGGTGCGGTCGTACCGTACGGTCGCGATGAACTCGCCGCCGACCGTCGCCGCGAGTCCCACCCGGTCCACGTAGTCGTGGTGCGTGAAGCGGTGGACGTCCCGGTCGGAGAGGCGCGGGTAGGGCGCGAAGAAGCGGTAGTACTTCGACTCGTCGGAGACCTGTTCGTAGAAGCTGACCAGGCGTTCCGCGTCCTCGGTGGTGATGGGCCTGATCCGGGCGGTGCCGCCGTCGCGCAGCACCACGTCCGCCTCCCAGTGCCCTGGATACGCGTGGTCCTCCGGGTGCTCCATGGGGCCAGCCTACGGCGGGGGCGGCGCCCGTGACCGGCGATCGGGGGTGACGGGGAGCTGTCCCGCGCCCCATGAGACTCTGGTCCGGACACCTGTTTTGAGACTTTTTGCGACTTGAAGGGCAACACCATGGCTGAGCGCCGCGTCAATGTCGGCTGGGCCGAGGGCCTGCACGCCCGTCCCGCCTCCATCTTCGTCCGCGCCGCCACGGCCGCCGGCGTGCCCGTGACGATCGCGAAGGCGGACGGCAACCCCGTCAACGCCGCGTCGATGCTCGCGGTGCTCGGTCTGGGCGCGCAGGGCGGCGAGGAGGTCGTGCTGGTCTCCGACGCCGAGGGCGCGGACGCCGCTCTGGACCGGCTGGCGAAGCTGGTCGCCGAGGGGCTCGACGAGCTGCCCGAGACGGTCTGATCCCCTCACTCCCCGCGGACCGGTCCGGTCCGGTCCGGAGCACATCCGGAGAGCACCCGGAGAGCATTTCCACGACGGAGCCGTGGTGGGGGGGGGGGGGGGGGTGGCGGGGCGTGTCGGGGGGGGAGGGGGCGGCGGCGAGC
>NZ_JBHZDA010000174.1:0-6865 GCF_042755665.1 Streptomyces sp. NPDC059142 | reverse complement strand
GCGCTCACCTATCCTTCTCTCAGGCTCGCCGTCGCGCCGGCCCCGCCCCCCGGCGCCCCCCCCCCCCCACAACCCCCCCCGGTCGCTCCGCCTCGTCAGGTGGTGGTGATGGTGAGGATCGCCGAACTGGTGCGCTGGTGCGCCGCGTTCTCGGCGGCGAGCCGGAAGTAGAACGTCCGGCCCGCGGCCAGGCCGAAGGTGAACGACTCGCCGGTCAGCAGCGGCCCGGTGGCCCGGACGAAGCAGGGACCGTCGGCGGTCGTGGGCCCGGCGCAGCTCACCTCGCGGTAGCCGGTCGTCACCGTGTCGGCCGGGTCCTTCGGATTCCACCGGACGGTCACCTGCTGGGCGATCGCGTCGTAGGTGTACGTCAGACCGGTCGGCGCCGGTGGCAGTGCGACGCGGGTGACGGCCGGCGCCGCCACCGCCGGAACCGTGGTCGCTCCCCCCGCCGCCGCCAGCGCGACGGCTACCGTCATCGCGCGGCAGGCCGTCCTCATGCGGTCGCGCATGTCCCCTCCAAGGTGTCGGTCGAGTCGAACGGCGGAACGGTACGGGCCCGGTCCGCCGCCCGGATGACGGGAGGGGGGCGGCGAGGTGGCCTGTGGCCGAAGTCCCTTCGTCGCGGGCGGGGTTCAGTCCGCCGACAGCCTGGTGTCGGGCACCCGCCAGGCGGCGATCACGAAGGCGGTGAGGGCGACGACGGCGCCGGTGAGGAAGACGACCTGCATGGCGCTGACATAACCGTCGAGGAAGGGCTGGGCTGCGCGGGGGTCGAGCGCGTGGAGGAAGGCCGAGTCCTGGAGGTTCACGGTGTTGTCGGGACGCAGAACCCCGTCGAGCGCGCGGGCGTTGTCCGGTTCCTCGGCGATACGGCGGAAGGCCGGCTGGGGGACCGCCGTGTCGTGGCGTTCGCCTATCCGCGCGCCCGCGAGGGAGAAGAGGATGGAGAGGAACGCGGCGGCGCCCACCGTACCGCCGTTGGAGCGGAAGAAGTTCACCGAGGCGGTCGCCGCGCCCATGTCGCCGCGGGGCACCTCCGACTGGGCGAGCGTGGTGATGGTCTGCATGGCGGCGCCGATGCCGGCTCCCATGAACAGCATGCCGATGGAGACGTACCACATCGGGCTGTCCGTGCGGAGGGTCGCGAACACCACCAGGGAGAGCGTCAACGAGGCGATGCCCAGGACCAGATGGACCTTGAACTTCCCCGTCCTGGACATCATCCGTCCGACCAGCAGGGTCACCGACACGTTGGCCACCACGGTGGGCAGTGTGGCCATCCCGGCCTCCACCGGGCTCATGCCCTGGGCGAGTTGGAGGTAGAGCGGCAGGGTGGTCATGGTGCCGAACATGGCGATGCCGACGACGAAGTGCAGGACGGCGCCGAGCCGGAAGGCCCGTATACGGAAGAGCCGGAGCGGCAGCAGGGCGGCGTCCCCCATCCGGCGTTCCAGCAGGACGAAGAGGGCCAGGCCGACCGCTCCGAGCCCGTACGCGGTCAGGGCCCGGCCGGAGCCCCAGCCCCAGGCCCGGCCCTGCTCCGCGACGACGAGCAGGGGGACGATCCCGAGGGCCAGCGCCAGCACCCCGCCGTAGTCCAGACGGTGGCGCACGGGCTGGTGCGGGACGTGCAGCACCCGCAGGATCACCACGACGGCCACCACCGCGAGCGGCACGTTGAGCAGGAAGATCCAGCGCCAGCCGTCGAGGCCGAGCAGGATGTCCTGTCCCGCGAACACCCCTCCGACAAGGGGCCCCGCGATGCTCGCCCCGGCGAAGACCGCGGTGATGTAGCCCTGGTAGCGACCGCGTTCACGGGGCGAGGTGAGGTCGGCGATGATCGTCATGGCGAGCGACATCAGCCCGCCGCCGCCGAGCCCCTGTACGGCGCGGAAGGCCGCCAGTTCGTAGATCGAGGTGGCGAAGCCGCAGAGCAGGGAGCCCGCGGCGAACAGCACGATCGCCCACAGGTAGACCGGCCTGCGGCCGTAGATGTCGGAGAGCTTCCCGTAGAGCGGGGTGGCGATGGTGGCGGTGACGAGGTACGCGGTCGTCACCCACGCCTGCGCGGTCAGTCCGTGCAGGTCGTCGGCGATGGTGCGCAGCGCGGACGAGACCACGGTCTGGTCGAGCGCCGCGAGGAACATGCCGATCATGAGCCCGGAGAGCACGGTGACGATCTGCCGGTGTTCCAGCCGTGGCGTGGCGACGGCGGTGTCGGGGGGTGGGGAGGGCGGCATGGGAACCTTCTCGCTGCGTGTGCGTTGCTGCGGACGGGACGCGGGGCAGGCCGAGGCCCCCGGCCGACGGGGCGCGGGGGCTCGGACCGGGCCCGGCGGTGCGGGCGGCCGGACGGGATGCCGAAGGGAACGCCGGACGGGATGCCGGGCGGGGTGCCCGACGAGCGGTCAGACGAGCGGTCAGACGATCTTCTGGAGATCCGTCACCGCGGCGTCGATCTCCGGCAGTGTCAGCATCGCCAGCCGGGCCTCGCGCGCCCTGGCCAGGACGGCGGGGTCGGCGAGCACCGCGCGTGCGGTCGTGGCGATGCCCTCCGGCGTCCTGTCGGTGATCTCCCGGCCGAGACCGAGCCCCTCCACCCGGCGCGCGTTGGCGAACTGGTCGCCGAACTGGGGCAGCACCGCCATGGGGGTGGCCGTGCGCAACGCCTCCCGGATGCTGTTGAAGCCGCCGTGGGTGAGGAACAGGTCGACGGACTCCAGCAGCAGGGGCTGCGGCACCCGGTCGGTGATGTGCACGTGCGGCGGGAGCCCCTCGGTGTCCGCGGGGAGTCCCGAGGTGGCGACGACGACGGTGCACTCCTCCAGCCGCGACACCGCCTCGATCATCGACCGCAGCGTCTCCACCGGGTCCGGCATGTCCACCGGCAGCCGGCCTTCCTCGTCGGCGGCGGCGAGGTCCCTGATCATCGGGAGCGCGGTGCCGAGCGCGGCGAGCACCAGCGGCCGGTCGGTGGGCAGTCGCGCGATCCACTCGGGCAGTACGGAGCCGCGGTCCACGGTCACGGTCTGCCGGTAGGACCACGACGGGGGCAGGTGCTGGGCGAACGAGAAGGCCGGCGGCACGTAGTCGACGCGCCCGTGGGGGACGATCGACAGGGGGTCCTCCTGGACGGGCAGCCCGAGCTCCTCGCGCAGTTCGTTGAGGACGGGCAGCACCGCGGCCGGGTCGACGAGGTTGCTGGTCCCCGACGGGGTGGGCAGTTGCGGTACGCCGAGGTGCTCCGCGATCAGGCAGGAACTGAGGTCCATACCGTCGCGCAGGATCAGGTCGGGGCCGAACTCCCGGGCCGCCGGGAGGTTCTCCTCCCAGAGCTTCCTGGCCATCGGGCCGGCGATGATGTGGGGCACGAGACGCTCCAGGGCGTCCTGCGGCGGATCGCCGCCCTGGTCCGAAAGGTTCGCCCGCTCGATGAGTTCGGGGGTGACGAAGGACCGCGGCGTGAACTCGCCCGTACGGGCGTCCACCCGGACGTCGTCCTGGGCGAAGACGGCGGCGAGCGTCGGGTTGGTGACCACGAGCACGTCGTGTCCGGCCGCCGCGAGCGCCCGGGCCAGCGGAAGCTGTGCACGGCCGTGGGAGGGACTACCGAGCGTGGTGAACAGTACTCGCACGACAAGCCTTTCTGTGGGGGTCGAGAGTGGTACGGAAGGTCGGGAGTTACGGAAGGTCGGGAGCGGTACGGAGGGAGCGCGCGGTCAGCGCGCCATGGCCAGCGGACGGCCGATGCCCTCCCAGGTGAGCCCGGCTCTGTCGAGCCGCGCGGGGTCGAGGATGTTGCGGAAGTCGTAGACGAGCGGCGCGGCGAGCCGCCCGGCGACAGCCTCCCAGTCCAGACCCCGGAACTGGGGCCATTCGGTGAGGACGACGCAGGCGCGGGCCCCCTCGGCCGCGTCGGGCGCGGTGCCGGTGAGGGTGAGCAGATCGCCGAGGTCGGGGCGGAGTTCGCTGAGGGCCGGGTCGTACGCGGTCAGCTCGGCGCCCTGTTCCCGCAGCAGCCGGGCGACGGCCAGGGCGGGTGAGTCGCGCAGGTCGGAGGTGCCGGCCTTGAAGGTGAGCCCGAGCAGCGCGATCCGTACGCCGCGCAGGGAGCCGTCGGCCCCGGCGCAGCCGGCGGCCACCCGTTCGACGAGCAGCCGCTGGTGGGCGACGTTGGTCTCGATGGTGGCCCGCAGCAGCGGGAACTCGACGCCGGACTCCTCGCAAACGCGCAGCAGCGCGTGGGTGTCCTTGGGCAGGCAGGAGCCGCCCCAGCCGGGGCCCGGCCGGAGGAAGGCGCCGCCGATACGCGGGTCGTGGCCGATCCCGGCGACCACGTCGTCGATGTCGGCGCCGAGCCGTTCGCAGAGCGTGGCCAGGTTGTTCGCGAAGGACAGCTTCAGCGCGAGGAAGAAGTTCGCGGCGTACTTGGTGAGTTCGGCGCCGGCGGTGTCGGTGACCACCCGCGGCGCTTCGATGCCGACGTACAGGTCCGCCACCCGCCGGGCGGCGTCCGGGTCGGCGGCGCCGACCACGATCCGGTCGGGGTGGAGGAAGTCGTCCACGGCGTGCCCCTCGCGGAGGAACTCGGGGTTGCTCACCACGGTCACATCGGGGCGGCGGAGCAGCGCCGCGACGCGCTCGGCGGTGCCGACCGGCACGGTGGACTTGTTGACCACCGTGCAGCCGCGCGGCAGCCGGTCACGGACCTCGTCGGCGACGGCTTCGACGGCGGCCAGGTCGGCGGCGCCTCCGACGCCCATCGGGGTGGGCAGGCAGAGGAAGACCGTGTCGGCCTTCTCCACGGCCGCGCGGGTGTCCCGCACGAAGGTGAGGCGGCCGGAGTCCAGCCCCGCGCGGACGGTCTCCGCCAGACCCGGTTCCAGGATGTCGACCTCCCCCCGCCGGAGCCGTTCGACCTTGTGCGCGTCGGCGTCCGCGCAGACCACCTCATGTCCGAGGGAGGCCAGACAGGCGCCGGTGGTCAGTCCGACGTAGCCGGTTCCCACCACGGTTATATGGCGCAGTTCCATGAGAATCACCGATTCCGGTCGTTCGGGTGTCGGCCTCGCCGGGGGCGGGCGCCTCGGTCGTCGCGGGGACGGGGCAAGGGGCCTGACGAGGGTGTCCGGCCCGGCGGTGGCTCGGGTCCGACGCCGTCGTCGGACCACTTCGTGAAGGGCGGGTGCCGAAGATCAACGACCCGCGCCGACACGCTACTTCGATCACCGAAGTATTTGTCAACGATCGATGACATTGGTTGGCGGCTTTTGGACAGCGTGGGCCGGCACCGGGAGCATGTACGGAACGGCCCGACGGAGGAGAACCAGATGGACAGACCCGAAGAGGCGAAACGGAGCTGCGCCGGACGCACGGCGCCCCGCAGATACGATGCCGCGGGCACCCGGGCGGCCCTGATGAGCGCGGCGGCCCGGCGCTTCGGACGGTACGGGTACGACGGCACCAGCATCCGCGACATCGCCAGGACCGCCGAGGTCGACGCGGCTCTCGTCTACCGCTACTTCGGCTCAAAACAGGGGCTCTTCGCGGCGGTCGCGAGCAGCGGAACCGCCCTGTTCGAGCCGTTGCGCCATCTGCCGATGGAGGACGTGGCGCAGTGGATACACCAGATCGCCTTCGAGGGCCCCGGGGACGGTGAGATACCGCATCCGGTGCTGACGCTGCTCCGCTCCCCCAGCCGGGAGGAGGCCGTCGGGCACATCCGCGCCGATGTGACCGAGGTCTTCTCGGAGAGCTTCGCCCGGCGTCTCGACGGCCCCGACGCGGAGATCCGCGCCGAGTTGCTGGCGGCGCTGATGATGGGCATGACCCTGATGCGGGTGGCCGTCCAGCCGCCCGCGCTCAGCTCCGCGCCGGACGCGGCCGTACTGCCCTATCTCAAAGGGGCCGTCGACTCGCTGCTGAACCCGGGGAGCGAGGGAGGGACGGCGGACGACGAGGCGGAACGGGACTGCCCGCGCGAGGGGTCGGAGCCCTAACAGCCCCTGGATTCAACGGTGTTGACCCGTCCATCGGGCGCGGGGCCCCTTGACGCCCCCTGTCCCGGCTGGTTACTTACGCCTCCGGAGCCACCGTCGGCCGTTCCCCGGCACACGACGGTCCACCCCCCACAGGAGGATCCCCGTATGAGTCCACGACGGACCACCGAGTCCATGGAACGAGCGGCCGTACCCGGGCGCCACCGGCGTGGCGGAAGGGTGGCCGCCGTACTGGCGGCCGCCGCGCTGGCCGGCGCCGTACTGGCGGGTCCCGGCGTCGCCCAGGCCGTCCCGCACACCGCGCAGGAGCCCCGGAGCCAGGTGGCGGCGGCCGACATCACCTGGCGGCTCGAACGCGCGAGCAACCCCACACAGGACCAGTTGACGGCGTACGGCCTGATCACCTCGGCCATGAACGCGGCGGTGGCGCGCTACAACAACCTCAGCGATCTGGGGAAGAGCATCACCGTCCGCTACGAACCCGGGGTGCCCACCGCCGACGGCAACATCAACGGGACCATCCGGTTCGGCAACCGCGCCTACATGACCGAGAGGACCGCGCTGCACGAGATCGCCCACACCATCGGCGTGGGCACCAGCGGGGGCTGGTCCTCCCTCACCACCGGCGGTACCTGGCGGGGCGCGCAGGCCACGGCGCTCGTCAAGCGGTTCGACGGCTCGGCCGCCACGCTCTCGGCGGGCGGCGGTCACTTCTGGCCGTACGGTCTGAACTACGAGAACGAGTTCTCGAACACGGCGGGCGACCGCCATGTCCAGATCGTCGCCGCCATGGTCCGGGACGGCCTGTAGCCCTCCACGGTCCGCGGGCCGGTGCCCGGGAGCGCACACCCGCCCCCGGGCAC
>NZ_JBHZDA010000173.1:0-7304 GCF_042755665.1 Streptomyces sp. NPDC059142 | reverse complement strand
GGGCGGCCGCGCCCCGGCCCGCGGCGCCGGCCCCGCAGTACCCCCCGGCCGACGTCCACCCCCCGGGGGCCCCCCCCCCCCCGCGGCCCCGCCGCCGTACCCGCGCCGCAGCCGGTGCGGAGACGGCCTCCCCGGAGACCGTGGTGGCGGACGCCGTCGCCGAGGCCCCCGTGGTGGCGGAGCCGGAGGCGGAGGTGGCGACCAAGCCGCGCCGCCGCCGTACCCGCGCCGTGAAGCCGGAGACGGAGGCCCCCGTGGTGGCCGAGGCGGCCGTGGCGGCCCCCGAGGCACCGGCCGCGGAGGCTCCCGCCGAGGAGCCCAAGCCGCGCCGCCGCACCCGCGTCACCAAGGCGAAGGCCGCCGAGGCCCCTGCCGCGGAGACCGCCGAGGCCGTTGTGGTCACCGAGGCCCCGGAGGCCGAGGAGCCCAAGCCCCGGCGCCGTACCCGTGTCGCCAAGCCGAAGGCCGGGACGCCGGAGGACACCGGGACGGCCGAGAAGCCCGAGAAGGCGGTCAAGGCTGTCAAGGCCGTCAAGGCAACGAAGACGGCCAAGGCGAAGGCCCCGGCCGCCGAAGCCGTCGCCGAGGCCCCCGGCCAGGAGGCGGAGGCGGAGCCCAAGCCGCGCCGCCGCCGCGCCCGTACGACCACGGCGAAGACGGCCCCGGCCCAGCCCGACGAGAGCTGAGCCGGACCGCACCCGCCAGGCGCCCCGACCGGCGCCGCCCCGTGTCACCGCCGATGGCCCGACGCCCCGCACCACAGGGGGTGCCGGGCCATCGGCGGTTCCGGGCGCGGCCACGCGTTACGGGGGCGGAACACGGAGCGCGCCCGTACGCGGTTAGCCTCGTCGCATGAGTCGGCCGCCCACCTTCACCCCGCCCCCCTGCGCCCGCGCCCGTACGCTCGCCACCCGGCGTGGACGGTTCGCCGTCCTCGACGCGCGGCCGGCCGGGGAGCCGCACGGAACCGTGCTGATGCTGCCCGGGTTCTCCGGCAGCAAGGAAGACTTCATCGCCCTGCTCGAACCGCTCGCGGAGGCCGGGTACCGTACCGTCGCCGTGGACGGCCGCGGACAGTACGAGACCGACGGTCCCGATACCCAAGAGGCTTACACCCGGGCCGAGTTGGCCGCCGACGTACTGGCGCAGGCGGCGGCGCTCGACACCCCCGTCCATCTGCTCGGGCACTCGCTCGGCGGCCAGATCTCCCGCGCGGCGGTGCTGCTCGACCGGGATCCGTTCCTCTCGCTGACCCTGATGTCCTCGGGCCCCGCCGAGGTCACCCCCGGCCAGCGGGAGCGGATCAAACTGCTCAGCGACACGCTCGCGGTCATGACCATGGCCCAGGTCTGGGACCTGATGCAGACGATGGAGCCCCCGGAGGACGTCTCCACCCCCGGCAACCGCGCCGACCTGCGCGAACGCTGGGTGCGCACCAGCCCCGCGCAGCTCGTCGCGACCGGCGCGCAGCTCAGCGCGGAGCCGGACCGGGTGGCGGAGCTGGCGGGTGTGCAGCGGCTGCCGCTGCATGTGATCTCCGGCGAGCGGGACGATGTGTGGCCGGTGCCGCTGCTGGACACCATGGCGCGGCGGCTGGAGGCCCGCAGGACCGTCATCGGGGGCGCCGAGCACTCCCCCAACACCGACCGGCCGGCGGAGACGGCGGCGGCGCTGGCCGACTTCTGGGACAGCCTCTACTGACGCTCCGCCGGCACCGCCCGCCGGCGCTCTCCGGCGGGCGCTGTCGGCGCAGCGTCAGTACTGGGCCTGGAGGTGCTGCCAGAAGCCGTCCCGCAGCGCCCGGCGGAGCATGGCATGGCCCCGCAGCGACCGCTGGAGCAGCTTCTCCGCCTCGATCAGCAGGTCCTGGTCGACCGGTCCCGGCAGATAGGGATGGCCCGGCAGCAGCTCCGCCAGGGCCTCCCTGCCCCGCTCGGCCAGCCAGGTCGCGGCGATCTGCGCGCCGATGAACCGGACCTGGTCGCGGGAGGGCGGCGGCTCGCCCTCGTGCTCGTACGTGGTGACCGGCCGCCTGGTGACGTACGGCTTGCAGAAGTCCAGGTCGAAGGTGCGCTGGCTGTCGACCTCCCAGAGCAGCGGCTCGGCCTGGTTGCGCCCCTCGCCCGCCTCGATGCCCCAGAGGTGGACCCGGGCGCCGTACCCCTGCGCCGCCTCGACGGCCGAGACCAGGTCCTCGTCGCCGCCGACCAGGGCGGCGTCGCTGATGGCGCGGTGCCGGGCGAGCGATTCGAGGTCGGTGCGGATGAGGGAGTCGACGCCCTTCTGCTGGTTGTTGGCGTTGAGGTTGCCGAGCCGGACCTTGACGTCGGGCAGTTCGGCGATGGACTGCTGTTCGGAGGTGTGGATCCGCCGTCTCGCGCCGTCGTACCAGTAGACGCGGAGCAGTCTGCTGTCCGCGAAGATGATCCGCGCCTTGTCGATGAACGCCTCGATGAGCCCTTCGGCGTCGAGATCGAAGGAGCGCCGGTCCTCGGTACCCGCCACAAGCAACCCGGCCGCAGCGTAGACGTAACCGGCGTCGACGAAGATGGCATGGGTGGAGGGGGTCTTCGCCACCTCGGCGAGCATGCGCTGGAGCAAGGCGTTGGTGCGCTCCAGCCGGGCGCCGATCGCGTCGATCTCTGCGTTGATCTCTGCCTCGTTCATATGCCGTTCGTTCTCCGTGGAGGACACCTTACCCATCGGTAGTTAGCCTCCCAAAAATTTTCTTTAGCGTAGGGAATGTTTGCAGAGGGCAAGCCGTTGAGAGGTATGTACCTGCCCGACATATAACCAACGACGGAGTTGCCCGTCACCCACCAGTTCTCCAGCAGGAGGATCAGACGAAGGGAGAAGCCTTGCGCTTCGAAATCATGCGACTCGACGACGTCGACGGCTCGGCCGTGGACAGCACCGTCGTGGACGCCGCCTCCGTCAACCGGATAGTGCAGCAGGCCGCGGCTATGGGCCAGCGCATCTACATCCGCCCGGCCGAATCCCCGGCCTCGTAACCTTTCCGGCACTCCAGGATTTCACGCGTCCCGTTCACGGGACGCTTTCGCCTGGGACTTTCACGCGAGACTTTCACGCGACGACCTCGCACGACGCACGAAGCGCCCCCGTACGGATCACTCGTACGGGGGCGCTGCCCGTTGCCGGGGCAGGTCTGCGGGGCACCGGGACCTGGCCTCAGGCGGCCCCGACGACCTGGGTGACGCCGTTGATGATCTGCTGCACGGCGATGGCCGAGAGCATCATCCCGGCGAGCCGGGTGACCAGCACCACGCCCCCGTCCCTGATCACCCTGATGATCAGCAGCGAGTAGCGCATCGTCAGCCAGAGCACCACATGCATCGCGACGATCGCCGCCCAGACCGAGAGCTGGCCCGTGGCGCCGTCGGCGTGCTGGACGGCGAGGATGACGGAGACGATCGCGCCGGGCCCGGCGAGCAGCGGCATGCCCAGCGGTACGAGCGCCACGTTGACGTCCTTGGTCTGCTGCGGCTCGTCGGTCTTGCCGGTCAGCAGGTCCAGCGCGATGAGCAGCAGGAGCAGCCCGCCGGCGATCATCAGGGCCGGTACGGAGACATGCAGGTAGTCCAGGATCTGCTGGCCGAGCAGCCCGAAGACGGTGATCACCCCGAAGGCGACGGCCACCGCCTGCCAGGCCATGGCGCGCTGGACCTTGGCGGGGCGTCCGGAGGTCAGGGCGAGGAAGATCGGGGTGATCCCGGGTGGGTCCATGATCACAAAAAAGGTGAGAAAGAGGGATCCGAAGACAGCGAAATCGAACACAGTGAGGCCCTGAAGGAAGAAGAAGCGATGGGGAAGGGAGCGGTGAGGGAGGAAGGAGCGGGGAACGGAGCACGGCGGTGGCGGCCGGTCGCACGGGCGGGGAGGAGAGCGCGGTGGGGAGGAGAGCGGGGTGAGGAGGAGAGCGGGGACCGGAGCCGGGCGGCGGACCCGCCGGTCACCGGGCCCGTCGGTCACGCCGGGGCACGGGAGGCACTCCGGACGCGGAGCGGCGCCGCGCCACGGCGGCGGTACGGCGGAAGCCCTACGCGGGTCCGCCCGTACCCGGCACCGGGAAGGCGCCGGAGGCGCGCCGGGTGATCTCGCCGTAGATCTCCGGGTCGGTGGTACAGGCGCCCAGCTCCACGGTCTTGCGGGTGCCGTGGTAGTCGCTGGAGCCGGTGGTCAACAGTCCGAGTTCGGCGGCGAGTCCGCGCAGCCGGGCGCGGGTCGGCCCGTCGTGGTCCATGTGGTCGACCTCGATGCCGTCGAGCCCGGCGGCGGCGAGCCGCGCGACGGCCGACTCGGGCAGGACCTCGCCGCGCTTGACGGCCTGCGGATGGGCGAAGACGGTGACGCCGCCCGCGGCCTTGACCAGCCGGATCGCGGCGAAGGGGTCGAGTTCGTGCTTCTCGGCGTAGGCGCGTCCGCCGTTCGCCAGCCACTGTGGCGTGAAGGCGTCGGAGACCGTCTCGACGACGCCCAGCTCGACGAGGGCGGTGGCGATGTGGGGCCGGCCCAGGGAGGCGTCGCCGGCGATCCGGGCGACCTGCTCCCAGGTGATCGGAACGCCCATCTCCTGGAGTCTGGCGACCATGGTGCGGGCGCGCGGCACCCGGTCGTCCCGTACCAGCTCGCGCTCGCGCAGGAACGCGGGCTCGTCCGGGTCGAAGAGGTACGCGAGCAGGTGCAGCCCGACACTGTCGAGGCGGCAGGACAGCTCGGCGCCGGTGACCAGGGTGAGCGGCCGGTCGAGCCCGGGGAGCGCGGCGATCGCCTCGGCGTGGCCGCGGGTGGAGTCGTGGTCGGTCAGCGCGACGACGTCGAGTCCGGCGGCCGCGGCGTTGCGGACCAGTTCGGCGGGGGTGTCGGTGCCGTCCGAGGCGGTGGAGTGGGTGTGCAGGTCGATACGCACGACGCGGACTCCGGGGCTCGGGACGGGCAGGGTGTAAGGACCCTGGGGGACGCTCAAGGATAACGGCAGCCGTCCCCGGTCCCGTACGCCCCCCGTACGCCTCTCGTCACACCCCCGCACGCCCCTCGGGTGCCGGTCAGTTGAGCAGCCGGGGCGAGAGCGCGCCGCAGGGCAGCAGCTCCATCTCCGTACCCGCCTCCCGCAGATCGGTCAGGACGAGTTCGTCGTAGAGCAGCAGCCCCGACTGCTCGGGCCAGACGACCGCCCACAGCCAGAGCCCGAGCGCCTCGCCCACGAAGACCGCACGGTCCTGCGGCGCCTGCGGGACGTGCCAGAGCGGGGTGGGCCGGCCGGCGGCCAGGAGTTTGGTCTGCGGTGGCTTGTCGACACTGATCAGCGCCCCGGGGTCGGGCCCCTCGATCCCCGCGTAACGCGCCCCGAGCCCGACGCCCAGCTCCTCGGCGATCAGCAGCAGCTCACCGCTGCCGCCGAGCGGCCCGGGACCCGAGCAGGCCACGACGGTGGCCCGGCCTCCGCTGCGGTCGTCGCCCGCGTACGCCACGCCGGTGAACAGCCAGCCCACGGGCAGCGGCCAGGGCATCCAGACCGGGACCCGCGCACGGTGCACCACGACACCGAGGGCCTCGACGCTGGGCGGTATCACGGGCTGGAGCGGATACACGGTCCCGTGCACATCGCACTGCCAGGAGTCGGCGAAGAGACCGGGCGCCCTGACCCGGCCACCGCACTTCGGGCAACTGGGTTCGCCCCTCATAGCGCCCCACGGTCCTCCGCGTCCGTCGTCGCGTCAAGGACGATCACCCGTCCGGCCCGAGGTGTCACGGAGCGGGGTAGGTGTAGCTTGCAATCTTTAGCTCGGCTAACTTAATATGTGCATACACCACCCATCTATCCGTCCATCCAGCCGGAGAGCGAGGAGACCCCTCATGCGCGCAGAGCCGGGCGAAGCAGACCAGGAAGATCCGTTCGACGAGGGGGCGGCCGGGCTGTTGCACCAGCCCAAGGCCGTCTGGGCCACCGCAGGAGCCTCCGTCGTCGCCTTCATGGGCATCGGGCTCGTCGACCCGATCCTGCCGTCCATCGCCAAGGGACTCGACGCCTCCGCGAGCCAGGTCTCCCTCCTCTTCACCTCCTACTTCCTGATCACCGCCGTCGCGATGCTGCTCACCGGCTGGGTCTCCAGCCGGATCGGCGGACGCAAGACCCTGCTCGTGGGCCTGGCTCTGGTCGTCGTCTTCGCCGGACTCTCCGGTACGTCGTCCTCCGTAGCGGAACTGGTCGGCTTCCGGGCCGGCTGGGGCCTCGGCAACGCCCTCTTCGTCTCGACCGCGCTCGCCGTCATCGTCGGCGCGGCGGCCGGGGGCTCGGCGGCGGCCATCCTGCTGTACGAGTCGGCGCTCGGCCTCGGCATGGCCTGCGGTCCGCTGCTCGGCGCGGTCCTCGGCGACGCGAGCTGGCGCTACCCGTTCTTCGGCACCGCCGCGCTGATGGCGATCGGCTTCGTCTGCATCACGGCGTTCCTGAAGGAGCAGCCCAGGCCCGCGCGGAAGACCTCGCTCCTCGACCCGATCAGGGCGCTCGGCCACGGCGGACTCGCGTCGGCGGCCGCCGCGGCGTTCTTCTACAACTACGCGTTCTTCACGATCCTGGCGTTCACGCCCTTCGTCCTGAACATGTCGCCGTACCGCTCGGGCGCGGTCTTCTTCGCCTGGGGCCTGCTCCTCGCGGTCTTCTCCGTCCTGGTGGCGCCCCGGCTCCAGGCGCGGTTCGGCTCGCTGCGGGTGCTGGGCGGCTCGCTCGTCCTGCTCGCCGCGGACCTGGTGGTGCTCGGATACGGGAACCACACCGCGGCCGTGGTCGGCACGGTGGTCTCCGGCGCCTTCATCGGCCTGAACAACACCGTCTTCACCGAACTGGCGCTGGGCGTCTCGGACGCGCCCCGGCCGGTGGCGAGCGCGGGCTACAACTTCGTCCGCTGGTTCGCCGCGGCGGCGGCGCCCTTCCTCGCGCCGAAGATCGAGGAGTGGAGCGACATCCACGTCCCGTTCCTGGTGGCGGCGGGGGCGGCGGTCGTCGGCGCCGTCGTCGTGGGGGTACGACGCACCGCGCTGAGCCACCGGGCCGAGGAACTGCGCCCCGCGCACGCGGCGGAGGACGGCGTCGGAGTCTTCGCCAACTGACCACGACGACCACCGGAGCGGGGGGGGGGGGGCGGGCCGGCGGCCCCCGGGGCCGCGCCGGGCGGGTGGGGCGCTGGCACCCGGCCGGGCCCGGTTCCCGGCGGGGTACGGCCCCCCCGCGGCCCCCCCCGCGGTCGTCGCCGGGCAAGGTGGCGGCGGGCGGCCGGAAGGAGGAG
>NZ_JBHZDA010000172.1:0-7305 GCF_042755665.1 Streptomyces sp. NPDC059142 | reverse complement strand
GTCTCCGGCGGGGTCATCCCGGGAGACGACGGCCGCCTGCGCGACCTGCCCGTGGGCGGCCAGGGCCGCCTCGACCTCGCCGGGCTCGATGCGGAATCCGCGGATCTTCACCTGGTCGTCCGCGCGATCGAGGAACTCCAGCACGCCGCCGGTGTTCCAGCGCACGATGTCGCCGGTCCGGTACATCCGCCCGCCCGCCGGCCCGAACGGGCAGGCCGTGAAGCGCTCGGAGGTCAGTCCCGGACGTCCGAGGTAGCCGCGGGCCAGGCCGTCTCCGGCCACGTACAGTTCTCCGGCCGTGCCGGGGGGCACGGGCAGCAGGCCGTCGTCGAGCACGTACGCCCTGATGTTGCGCAGGGGGCGTCCGATGGGCACCGTCCCGCCGTCGCGGTCCGCGTCGCACTCCCAGGAGGTGACGGCGATCGACGCCTCGGTGGGGCCGTAGAGGTTGTGCAGCGGTACTCCCAGCTCCGCGCGGAAGCGGTCGCGCACCGTGGCCGGGAGCGCTTCGCCGAGGCACAGCACGGTGCGCAGGCCCGTGCACCGCCGCGCGGCGCCGCCGTCCAGGAAGGTGCGCAGGACGGAGGGGACGAACTGCGCGACGGTCACCCCGTCCCGCACGATCAGATCGGCGAGGTAGTCCGGGTCGGCGTGACCGCCCGGTCCGCTCAGCACGACTCCCGCGCCGTTCAGCAGCGGCCAGAACAGCTCCCACACCGAGGCGTCGAAGCCGAACGACGCCCTCTGCAGTACGCGGTCCGTGGCGTCCAGCCGGAACTTCTCCTGCATCCATCGCAGTTGGTTGACCACGCCGCGGTGCGGCACGGTCACGCCCTTCGGGGTGCCGGTGGAGCCGGAGGTGTACATCACGTAGGCCGGGTGGTCCGGTCGCAGCGGCGTCGTCCGGTCGGCGTCGGTGACCGCCCCGGGCGCCTCCCGGGCGAGCGCGGCCCGTACCTCCGGTCCGTCCACCGCGATCCACCGCGTCGGCGCGTCCTCCCCCGTGGAGCTGTCGAACCGGGCGCTGATCTCCTCGGTGCTCAGCACGAGCACCGGCGAGGCATCGGCGAGCATGAGGCCGATGCGCCGATGCGGCTGGCCGGGGTCGACGGGCAGGTAGGCGGCGCCGGTCCTGACGACGGCCAGGAGGGCGACGACCTGCTCCACCGACCGGTCGAGCATCACGCCCACCAGGGTCTCCGGGCCCGCCCCGGAGGAGATCAGGTGACGGGCGAGCCGGCCGGACCGCTCCTCCAGTTCGGCGTAGGTGACCTGGCGGCCGTCGGAGACCAGCGAGACGGCGTCGGGGGTACGGGCGGCCTGCCGGTGGAACAGCTCGGCCAGCGTCGCGTCCGGTACCGGCCCGGCTGTGTCGTTCCACTCCTCGGTCACCCGGCGCCGTTCCGCGTCGTCGAGCACGTCGATGCGGGCCACCGGCAGGGCGGGCTCGGCGGTGACCGCCTCCAGGACCCGGGCGAGCCGCGCCGCGAGCGCATCCACCGTGGACCGGTCGAAGAGTTCGGACGCGAAGACGATCTCCCCGTCGAGGCCCGCGGGCGCGCCCGTCCCGTCGAAGCGCTCCCGCACCTCGATGTCGAGGTCGAACCGGGCCGTCAGCGCCCCGGCCGGCTGTTCGGTCACCTCCACCCCCGGCAGGCGCAGGGCTCCCCGGGGATTGTTCTGCACCGCGAGCAGGACCTGGAACAGCGGGTTCCGGGCCATCGAACGGGCCGGAGCGAGTTCCTCCACCAGTCGCTCGAAGGGGACGTCCTGGTGCTCGAAGGCCTCCAGGCTGGCCGTGCGCACCCTCGCGAGCAGCTCCAGGAAGTCCGGGTCGCCCGACAGGTCGGTGCGCAGCACCATGGTGTTGGCGAAGAAGCCGACCATGTCGTCCAGTGCCTCGTCGGTGCGGCCGGCGACCGGGCTGCCCAGCACGATGTCCCGGCCCGCGCCGCTCTTGGACAGCAGCACCGCGACCGCCGCGTGGAGCAGCATGAACATGGTCACGCCCTGTCCGAGGGCCAGTTCGGCCAGCCGGGCGTGCAGCGGTGCCGGTATGCGCAGCGGCACCAGTCCGGCGCGGTGGTCCGCCACGGTCGGCCGCGGCCGGTCCACCGGGAGGGCCAGCTCCTGGGGCGCTCCCCGGAGCCGCTCCTTCCAGTAGGCCACCTGGGCGGCGAGGACGCTGTCGGGGTCGTTCACGTCGCCCAGGAACTCGCGCTGCCACAGGGTGTGATCGGCGTACTGCACCGGCAGCGGCGTCCAGCCGGGCTGCCGGCCCGCGCGGCGGGCCCGGTACGCCTCCGACAGGTCCCGCCACAGCGGGCCCATCGACCAGCCGTCACCGGCGATGTGGTGGACGACCACGGAGAGCGCCCACTGCGCGCGGCCGGAGGACGCGTCGTCCGGCAGGGCGAACAGCCGCGCCTTCAGGGGCGGTTCGGTCGCCAGGTCGAAGGGGTGGGCGGCGTGTTCGTCGAGGTGCCCGGTCAGTTCCTCCTCGGTGACGGTGGTGACCGGCAGGGCGACGGCCGTCGCGTCGGCGGGCAGGACGTGCTGGGAGGGCCGGTCGTCGATCTGGGGGAAGGTGGTGCGCAGGCTCTCGTGCCGGGCCACCACGTCCGCGAGGGCCGTGCGCAGGGCGGCCGGGTCCAGCTCACCGGACATCCGGAGCACCAGGCAGATGTTGTAGAGGTGGTTGGGGCCCTCGATGCGGTCCACGAACCACAGGCGGCTCTGCCCGTAGGACACCGGCACCACGGCGGGCCGCGGCATGGGCGCCACGACCGGCCGGGGCGGTCCGCCGGCCCGGGTCAGCCGTCGGGCGAGACCGGACACGGTCGGGGTCTCGAACACGGCCGCCACGGAGGTCTCCGCGCCCAGGACGGCACGGATGCGGCTGACCAGCCGTACCGCCAGCAGGGAGTGCCCGCCCAGGGCGAAGAAGTCGTCGTCCGGGCCGACGCGCGGCAGACCCAGCACCTCGGCGAAGACCATGGCCAGCAGTTCCTCGTACGGGGAGGCAGGTGTGCGGGCGGTGCTGATCTCCGTCACGGGGTCGGGGGCGGGCAGGCCGCCGCGGTCGACCTTGCCGTTCGGGGTGAGCGGCAGGCGTTCCAGGACGGACACGAAGGACGGCACCAGGTGGTCGGGCAGTCGGGCACTGACGAACTCCCGGATGCGCGCGACCAGTTCACGGCCGTTCACGGCGGGGTCCGCCGGTGCCACGTAGGCGGCGAGGCGCTTGTCGCCGGGAGTGTCCTGCCGGACGACGACCACGGCCTGGGCGACCTCGGGGTGCGCGGAGACGGTGGCCTCCACCTCGCCGGGCTCGACGCGGAAGCCGCCGATCTTGGCCTGGTCGTCGACCCGGCCGACGAACTCCAGCACACCGTCGGCCCGCCACCGCACCAGGTCTCCGGTGCGGTACATCCGGGCGCCGGTCCCCTCGAACGGGCAGGCCACGAACCGTTCGGCGGTCAGGCCCGGACGGTCCGCGTAGCCGCGGGCGAGGCCGTCGCCGGCGACGTACAGCTCGCCGGGGACGCCGACGGGCACCGGATGCAGGGCGGCGTCGAGGACGTAGGCGCGGGTGCGGGCCAGTGGCCGGCCGAGGGGGATGCCCCGGCCGCTGTCGACGTCGGCCCGGGTGACGGCGTGGGTGTGGGTGTAGGTGGTGCTCTCGGTGGGGCCGTACCCGTTGGTCAGCGTGGTGCCGGGCAGGGTGTCGAGCAGGGTGCGGCAGTGCTCGGCGGAGAGCGCGTCGCCGCCGGTCATCAGGGAGCGGACCCCGCGCAGCGCCTCGACGTCGAGGTCGATCACCTGGTGCAGCAGGCCGGTGGGCAGCAGGGCGACGGTGACCCGGTGCTCGGCCAGGAAGGTGCGCAGCACCGCCACGGAGGGGGTGCCCGCGGGTCCGACGGCCAGGGTGGCTCCGTTGAGCAGGGTGGCCCAGATCTCGAAGGTGGTGGAGTCGAAGGAGACCGAGCCGAGGTGGGGGACGACGTCCCCGGCGCGCACGTCCGCGTAGTCGGCGGGGCGGACCAGGCGGTCGATGGCCCGGTGGGTGACGGCGACGCCCTTGGGCGTGCCGGTGGAGCCGGAGGTGTAGATGGTGTAGGCAGCGCTGTCCAGGTGCGGCGGGCCGGCCGGGGGCGCGCCGTCCCCGGCGGCCACCGCCGCCCGGGTCCGTGGGTCGTCCAGGAGGATGACCGGCGGTGCGGCCGGCGTCGCGGGCAGCCGGTCGGCGATGCCGCCCGTGGTGAGGACGGCGACGGGGTCGGCGGCGCGGAGCATCAACTCGATGCGGGCGGCGGGGTAGCCGACGTCGACGGGCAGGTAGGCGCTGCCGGACTTCAGTACGGCGAGGAAGGTGACGACCATCTCGGGCGAGCGTTCCATCGCGACGGCGACGAGGCGCTCGGGGCCCGCGCCGTGGGCGGCGAGGTGGCGGGCGAGCCGGTCGGAGGCGGTGTCGAGTTCGGCGTAGGTCATCCGGGTGCCGTCCGCGACCAGGGCGAGGGCCTGCGGGGTGCGGGCGGCCTGGGCCCGGAAGTGGTCGGGCACGGTGGCCGCCGGCGCGGTCCGCGCGGTGTCGTTCCACAGGGTGAGGACGCGGCCGCGTTCGGCCGTGTCGAGCAGTGCGATGTCGCGGACGCGCCGGCCGGGGTCCTCGACGACGGACTCCAGCACGAGCAGGAGGCGGGCCAGGAGGGCCTCGGCGGTCGCCCGGTCGAAGATATCGGTGGCGTAGGTGATGCCGCCGTCGATTCCGGCGGGCCGGCCCTCGTCGTCTAAACGGTCGGCGACATGGAGGTCGAGGTCGAACTTGGCCCGGGTCACCTCGGTGGTGAGGGCCTCGACGGACAGGCCCGGCAGGTCGACGGCGGCGGTGGGGACGTTCTGCACGGCGAGCAGGACCTGGAAGAGGGGGTGTCGGGCGCGCGAGCGGGTCGGCGACAGTTCCTCGACGAGCCGTTCGAACGGCACGTCCTGGTGGCCCAGGGCACCCAGCGCCGACCTGCGCACCCGGGCCAGCACCTCGGTGAAGGCCGGGTCGCCGGACAGGTCGGTGCGCAGCACGAGGGTGTTGACGAAGAAGCCGATCAGGTCGTCGGCGGCCTCGTCGGTCCGGCCGGCGACGGGGCTTCCGATCGGGATGTCCTGTCCGGCGCCGAGCCGGGAGAGCAGCACGGCGAGCGCCGCCTGCCACACCATGAACGTGGTGGCTCCCTGGTCGACGGCCAGTTTCGCCAGCTTCTCGTGGAGTTCGACCGGTGCGGTCATCGGGACCCAGCGGCCCTCCCGGGTCGCCACGGCGGGCCGCGGCCGGTCCGTGGGCAGGTCCAGTTCCTCGGGGCTGCCGTTCAGCGCGTCCTTCCAGAAGGCGACCTGGCGGCTCAGGAGGCTGTCCGGTGCGTCGCCGTCGCCGAGCAGGCCGCGCTGCCACAGGGCGTGGTCGGCGTACTGCACGGGCAACGGTTCCCAGCCGGGTGGGCGGCCGGCCTGCCGGGCGGCGTAGGCGGTGGACAGGTCGCGCAGCAGCGGGACCATGGACCAGCCGTCGGCGACGATGTGGTGCGTGACCAGGACCAGCACCGCCTCCTGCGCGCCGGGGCCGTCCAGCTGGAAGAGGGTGGCCCGGACGGGCGGTCCGGCGCTGAGGTCGAAGGCGTGACCGGCGGCCTCGGCGACCCGCGCGTCGAGTTCCCCTCGGTCCACGCTCTCCACGTCGAAGCGGGGCACGAACGCGTCGGCGGGGACGATGTCCTGGCAGGGCTCGCCGTCGACCTGGAGGAACCGGGTGCGCAGGCTCTCGTGCCGGGTGAGCAGGTCGGTGAAGGCGGAGCTCAGCGCGTCGGTGTCGAGCGTGCCGGTCAGGCGCAGGGCGAGCGGGACGTTGTAGAGGGGGCCGGCGCCCTCCAGCCGGTCCAGGAACCACAGGCGGCGCTGGGCGTACGACAGGGGCAGCCGTCCGGGGCGCGGGCCGGGGGTCAGCGCGGGCCGCGGTGTGCCGCTCCCGGCCGCCTCGACGGCGGCGGCCAGTCCGGTGACCGTGGACGCCTCGAAGACGGCGTGCACGGGGATCTCGACGCCGAGGACGGTCCGGATCCGGCCCACCAGGCGCACGGCGAGCAGCGAGTGGCCGCCCAGCAGGAAGAAGTCGTCGTCCACGCCCACCCGGGACACGCCCAGCACCTGTGCGAAGGCGGAGCAGAGCAGTTCCTCACGGGGGCCCGCGGGGCGGGCGCCGCCCGCGGTGGTGAGGTCCGGGGCGGGCAGTGCCGCCCGGTCGAGCTTGCCGTTGACCGACAGGGGCAGGCGGTCCAGCGGCACGAACGCGGCCGGCACCAGGTGGGCAGGGAGGCGGGACGCGAGGTGTCCGCGCAGCACGGCGGGCAGATCGGTGGCGCCGGACCGCTTCGGCACCACGTAGGCGACGAGTCGCTTGTCGCCGGGGACGTCCTCGCGGACGACGACCGCGGCGTGGGCGATGTCCTCGTGTTCGGTCAGCCGGGTCTCGATCTCGCCCGGTTCGACGCGGAATCCGCGGATCTTGACCTGGTCGTCGGCGCGTCCGGTGTACAGCAGGCGGCCGTCGGTGGTGCGGCGCACGAGGTCGCCCGTGCGGTACATACGGGTCCCGGGTTCTCCGAACGGGTCGGCCAGGAAGCGCTCGGCGGTGAGGCCGGAGCGGTCGAGGTAGCCGCGGGCCACGCCCGCGCCCGCGACGTACAGGTCTCCGTCGACGCCATCGGGGACGGGGCGGAGACGGGCGTCGAGGACGTACAGCCCGACTCCGGGCAGGGGGCGGCCGATGGTGGGGGCGTCGCCGGGGCGCAGCGGGCCGTCGGCGGCGGCGATGACCGTGATCTCGGTCGGGCCGTAGGCGTTGCCGAACCAGCGGTCGGCGCCCCAGCGGTCCACGAGCGCCGGTCCGAGGGCCTCACCCGCGACCCACAGGGTGCGTACGGAGGCGAGCCGGTGGTCGTCCTCGACCATGCCGAGAACGGTGGGCGGGAGCTGGAGGTGGGTGACGGCGTGCCGCTCGATCACGTCCTCCAGGCCGGCGCCGGGCAGCAGGCGGTCGGCGGGGGCGACGACGAGGCAGGCTCCGGCGGCGAAGGCCGTCATGGTCTCCCAGGTGGCGACGTCGAAGCCGATCGACGCGAACTGGAGGAGCCGGTCGCCGGCGTTCAGGTCCGGCCAGCGCAGGGCGAGGAGGTTGACGGCGCCGGAGTGCGGGACGACGACGCCCTTGGGGGTGCCGGTGGAGCCGGAGGTGTAGATGACGTAGGCCGGGTG
>NZ_JBHZDA010000171.1:0-7367 GCF_042755665.1 Streptomyces sp. NPDC059142 | reverse complement strand
CTCTCCCGGGCGGCGCGCCCGCCGGGCCCCCGGGGGGGGGCCCCGCCCCCCGCCCCCACACCGGGCCTCCCCTGCGGGGGGGGGGGCGCCCCCGGCTCCGCCCCCCCCCCCCCCGGCGTCCGGCTACTCCTTCTCCAGCCGCATCGGCAGGTCGAAGAGCGGGAACCACCGCGCGGTGTCCAGGAAGCAGTGCATCGTGGAGATCCGGCCGTCCTCGATCTCGATGATCTGGAGCGCCCACGGCATGTAGCCGTCGCCCGACTCCGTGGGCTTGTAGTGGGCGAAGGCCGGGGTGCCGTTGGCGAACGTCGGCAGCAGCCGCGAGCCGCGGCACGCCGCGCCGGGGCCGAGCATCCAGGCCACGATGTCGTCGTGTCCCTGGAGCCACAGGTCGAACGGCGGCATCGTGAACTTGGCGTCGTCGTGGAGCAGCGCGGTCAGCGCCTTCATGTCGTAGCCCTCGAAGGCCGTGACGTACCGCTCCAGCAGCGCCTTCTGCTCCTCGTCCAGGGGGTCGGAGGTCTCCGTCGTGGCCGGTTCCGACTCGGCGATCGTCGCGCGGGCCCGCTGGAGCGCGCTGTTGACCGACGCGACCGTCGTGTCCAGCAGTTCGGCGACCTCGCTCGCCTTCCACGCCAGCACCTCGCGCAGGATCAGCACCGCCCGCTGCTTCGGCGGGAGGTGCTGGAGCGCGGCGACGAACGCCAGCCGGATCGTCTCCCGGGACACCGCGGCCTCCGCCGGGTCCGCCATCGAGGGCAGGACCCGGCCGTCCGGCACCGGCTCCAGCCAGACGATCTCCGGCTGGGGGTTGAGCTGGGCCTGCGCCACCGGTGTCGGTCCGCTGAGGTCCATCGGGCGGGCCCGGCGGTTGCCCGCCGTGAGCATGTCCAGACAGACATTGGTCGCGATGCGGTAGAGCCAGGACCGGAGCGAGGAGCGGCCCTCGAACTTCTCGTAGCTCTTCCACGCGCGCACCATCGTGTCCTGGACGGCGTCCTCGGCCTCGAACGCCGAACCGAGCATCCGGTAGCAGTAGCCGGTCAGCTCCGTACGGTGCTTCTCCAGCCGCACGTCCAGATCTTGTGTAGCGGCACTCTCGCTCACGGCGTCACCCCGGCAGCCCGTCGATTCCAGTCCTGGTCCCGTCCTGATCCAGTCTCCCGGAAGCCGCCGTCCCGCGCCGACAAATGGCGCGGATTCACCGTTTGCTCAGGTTCCGACGCTCAGGTTCACGGCTTGCGCCCGTACACGTACACCTCGTCGCCGTTCCTCAGCAGCGACCAGTACTTCACCGCGTCGGCCTTGGTCATGTTCACACAGCCGTGGGAGCCCGGAGGGTTCCACATGCTGACGCCCACCGAGTGGAACGCCTGGCCGCCGTCGAAGAACTGGCTGTACGGCATGGGTACGTCGTAGATCGAGGAGACATGGTCCTTGTGGCGCCAGTAGATCTTCTTCAGCCCGGTCCTGGTCCCGTAGCCGCTGCGGCCCGTGCGCACCGGCACCGGGCCGTACACCAGCTTCTTGCCGTCCTGGACCCAACTGAGCTGCCGCGTGAGGTCGACGCAGGCGATCCGCCCCTTGTTCGTGGGGCACTTTCCGGCCGCGTTGGGGGTCTTGCCCGCCGCCTTCTGCTTGTTCATCAGGTCCATCACGCCCCAGGTGACGGGGCCCGCGTACCCGATGTTCGGGGTGATGCCGTGCTTCGTCTGGAAGGCCCGTGTCGCCGTGCAGTCGGCGGTGGACTGCTTGCCGTCCGCCGGCCGGCCCAGGAACTTCTCGACCTGCTTCTGGTACGGACCCGTACCGGATGTGCACGACGCGGCCTGCGCGGGCGCGGCGCCCGCCACCGACACGGCCAGTGGTACGACGAGCCCCGCGATCCCCGCCGCCACGGCCCCTCTGCGCGTTATCAGTCCTCTGCGAGCCATACGTCCCCGCCCCTTCACCGCGCGCCGCCGGAAAGGCGCGTCCTGGGGGGCTAGACGGCCGAGGGGGGCGGGCAGTTGCGCTGTGGGGCGAGGCAATCGGGCCGTTCTTTACGGTTTCCACGAAAGCGCCAAGGCGTCCAGGAAGGCGTCGGGGCGTTCTACGGAGCGGCCGGAGCGCTACGAGAGCGCCGGAGCGTCTACGAGAGCGCCAGGCGCCGCTCGGCGCGCTCCGCCCGCGCGACCCGCGTCCCGTACAGGGTGATCGAGACGACCCCGAGGACCGCCGCGAGACCCAGCGCCACCGTCGCGGCCCAGCCGCCCGCGTGGAAGGCCACCGCGCCCAGCGTGCCGCCCGCGCTGCTGCCCAGGTAGTACGACGACTGGTAGAGCGCCGACGCCTGCGCGCGCGCCGTCTGCGCCGTCCGGCTCACGGAGGACGAGGCGACCGCGTGACCGGCGAAGAAGCCCGCGGTGATCAGCACCAGCCCCAGCAGCACGGCGGCCAGCGTGTCCGACAGGGAGAGCAGCAGCCCCGCCGTCGTCGTCCCGACGGCCAGGTAGAGCGCGCCACGCCGCCCCAGCCGCGCGACCAGCCGGCCGGCCGCCGCCGAGGAGACCGTACCCACCAGATAGACCAGGAAGATCGAGCCGATGACGCCCTGCGGCAGACTGAACGGCTCCGCC
Organism: Streptomyces sp. NPDC059142; assembly: GCF_042755665.1. Lineage (NCBI taxonomy): Bacteria > Bacillati > Actinomycetota > Actinomycetes > Kitasatosporales > Streptomycetaceae > Streptomyces > Streptomyces sp. NPDC059142. The sequence goes on along the minus strand of NZ_JBHZDA010000171.1, from coordinate 4,749 downwards.
ACCAGCCGGTATCCGATCACCGTGTAGACGGCGCCGAACACCACCATGAAGAGCCCGCCGATCGCGTACAGCCGGCGCAGCAGCGGATCGGAGAGATGGCCGCCCACCGTCCGCGCCAGCCCGCGCGGGCTCAGCGAACGCGGGCGGAAGTGCCGCGCCTTGGGGAGCAGGATCCGGAAGGCCACCGCGCACGCCACGGCCATCAGACCGACCGCGCCCAGCGCCGCCCGCCAGCCCCAGAGCTGGGCGACCCAGCCGGTGACGATCCGGCCGCTCATGCCGCCGACGCTGTTGCCCGCGACGAACAGCCCGATCGCGGCGACCAGCGCCTTCGGCCGTACCTCCTCCGCGAGATACGCCATCGCGGAGGCCGGCAGCCCGGCCAGCGCCGCGCCCTGCACGGCGCGCAGCGCCACCAGCGACTCGACGTTCGGCGCGAACGGCACCAGCAGCCCGACCGCCACCGCGACCACCAGCGAGACGGTCATCACCGTACGGCGCCCGTACCGCTCCGAGAGCGCGCTCAGCGGCAGTACGAAGACGGCGAGCGCGCCCGTCGCCGCCGAGACCGTCCAGCTCGCCTGACCCGCCGTCACGCCGAGCCCGGCGGAGATCGCGGGCAGCAGCGCCTGCGTGGAGTAGAGGAGGGCGAAGGTCGCGACCCCGGCGGCGAAGAGCGCGAAGCTCATCCGGCGGTAGCCGGGCAGACCGGGGGAGAGGAGCGAATCCGAGGAATCCGGAGCGGACGGCGCGGCGGAGGCACCCGGGGTGACGGGCGCCTCGGTACTGACTGAAGGCATACGTCGAACATAGGTACCGCGTTCTCATGCGTCCAATGCATGGAATGGCGATAATCGTTCCCATGGCGCATGAGCAGAGGTCACGGCCCGACCTGTCACGGAACAGTGACGAACAGGACATGGATCACACGCCCCCGAGAACGTCGTCGGGCGCGGCGCGGGGAACGTCGTCGGGCGCCGCCGCGGGGGCGTCCGGCGCGGCCCCGAGGACGTCGGCGGGTACCTCCCCGAGGCCCACGGACCGGGACACGGGACCCCGGCCCCCGGCCGTCGCCGACCTGGACCCCGGATCCTGGTCCGCCGTCCTCGCCCCGCGTCTCGCCTCCTTCGCCGGGGTGGCCCGCCACGAACACGTCACCCGCGCCGCGCAGGACATGGGCGTCCCCCAGTCCACGCTCTCCCGGGCGATGGTCCGGCTCGAAGAGGACCTGGGCGTCGCCCTGTTCGCCCGCAAGGGCCGCACCGTCGCGCTCACCCACGCGGGCCGGGCCTTCCTCGGCTCCGTCGAACGCGCCCTCGGCGAGGTCGAGCGCGCCGCCGAATCCGTCCGCGCCGACGCCGACCCGGCCTCCGGCAAGGTCGCCTTCGGCTTCCTGCACACCATGGGCTCGGAGACCGTACCCGGCCTGATCAGGGCCTTCCGCGCCGACCACCCCCGGATCCGGTTCCAGCTCGTCCAGAACTACGGCGAGGCGATGATCGAGCGGCTGCGCGCCGGCGAACTCGACCTCTGCCTCACCTCGCCGGTCCCCGACGCCCCCGACCTGGTCGCCCGCCGACTCGACGAGCAGCGGCTGCGCCTCGTGGTCCCCGACGACCACCGGCTCGCGCGGCGCCGCCGGGTACGCCTCGCCGAGGCCGCCGACGAAACGTTCGTCACCCTCGAACCGGGGTACGGGCTGCGCCGGATCACCGACGACCTCTGCGCCGAGGCGGGGTTCCGGCCGCGCGTCGCCTTCGAGGGCGAGGAGGCCGAGACGCTGCGCGGGCTGGTCGCCGCGGGCCTGGGGGTCGCGCTGCTGCCGCCCCCGGCCGTGGCCCGCCCGGGGGTCGTCGAGCTGACGGTCACGGCGCCGCGCGCGGTACGGGAGATCGGCGTCGCCTGGCTCGACGGCCACCCCGACACCCCGCCGGTGGCCGCCTTCAAACGCTTCCTGCTCTCGCGCCGGGGCCAGCTCCTGCCCGTATGACCACCCCTGCCCCTGCGGACGGCCACGGCACCCACCTCACCCCGTACGGCCGCTCATGGCCGCAGCGACCGGCCGAACCCCGCCGCCAGCGGCATCCGCAGCCCCAGCGGCGGGGGCGCGGCCAGCGCGTCCGCCACCGGGCGCGAGTACGCCCGCGACAGCAGCGAGCCCAGCACGAAGTCCGAGGCCAGCGCCAGGACTTCGGCGTGGTGCTGGCGCAGCGCGTGACCGTCGGAGTGGACCTCGAAGCGGCAGATGTCGCGGCTCGTCTTCTTGGCGCGCTCGGCCAGCCGGTAGGACAGCTCCGGGTCCGTCCGCGCGTCGGTGGTGCCGTGCATGATCAGCACCCGGCGCCCCACGAGCTGCCGTACCGGCTCCGGTTCGGCGGCCCGGTCGTCCTCCGGCAGCCACGGAGCCATCGCCAGAACGGAGTTGACGGCCGGGTGGCCCGCGGCCCACAGCGCCGCCCGGCCGCCCATCCCGTGCCCCACCAGACACACCGGTACGTCCCCGTACCGCCGTACGACCTCCTCCGCCGCCCAGCGGGCGTCCGCGGCGAGATGCGCCTCCGTACCGTTCCAGCCGCGCCGCGCGTACCGCACCACATGCGCCACCAGCCCCTCCGGCGCGCCCGCCGAGGCCAGCGAGCGGGCGAGCGGCAGCATCCGGACATGGGCGAGGAGCGAGGCGCCCTTGGCCGAGACCGGTTCACCCGAAGGGAGGATGAGGATCACACCCCCCACCGCCGCGTCCGCGGCCGGTGCGGCGACCGCCCGTCCCAGTCGCGCCCGTGGCTCCGCGCGGCGCGCGCGTGCCCCACCGTCCCGGCCTGCCGTACGTCCCCCCGGGGCGGGAACCGCCTGCTGTCCCATAACAGAACAGTCTCAGAAGGGCAGGTGTACGCCACCCGTCCGCGCGGTCACTGTTACGTATCGTCCAGCTGTACTCTACGCGCGTAGGGGGAGAGGCGTTAGAGTTCACGGATGACGAGCCAGACGTACCGTCCGCCCACCGCCGACCAGATCCGCCGCGCCCCCAAGGTCCTGCTCCACGACCATCTGGACGGCGGACTGCGTCCCGGCACGATCATCGAACTCGCCCGCGAGACCGGCTACACCGCGCTGCCCGAGCAGGAGGCCGACAAGCTCGGTCTCTGGTTCCGCGAGGCCGCCGACTCCGGTTCGCTGGAGCGTTATCTGGAGACCTTCGCCCACACCTGCGCCGTGATGCAGACCCGCGACGCCCTCGTCCGGGTCGCCGCCGAATGCGCCCAGGACCTCGCCGAGGACGGCGTCGTCTACGCGGAGGTGCGGTACGCGCCCGAGCAGCACCTCGAAGGCGGGCTCACCCTCGAAGAGGTCGTCGAGGCGGTCAACGAGGGCTTCCGCGAGGGCGAACGGCGCGCCCGCGCCGACGGTCACCGGATCCGCGTCGGCGCGCTGCTCACCGCGATGCGGCACGCGGCCCGTGCCCTGGAGATCGCCGAACTCGCCAACCGCTACCGGGACTCGGGCGTCGTCGGCTTCGACATCGCGGGCGCCGAGGCCGGCTTCCCGCCCACCCGGCACCTCGACGCGTTCGAGTACCTGAAGCGCGAGAACAACCACTTCACGATCCACGCCGGCGAGGCGTTCGGTCTCCCCTCCATCTGGCAGGCGCTCCAGTGGTGCGGCGCCGACCGGCTCGGCCACGGCGTGCGCATCATCGACGACATCGAGGTCGCGGAGGACGGCGCGGTGAAGCTGGGCCGGCTCGCCGCGTACGTACGGGACAAGCGCGTCCCGCTGGAGATGTGCCCCAGCTCCAACCTCCAGACCGGCGCCGCCGACTCGATCGCCGACCACCCCATCGGGCTGCTGCGCAAGCTGCACTTCCGCGCGACGGTGAACACCGACAACCGGCTGATGAGCGCCACGAGCATGAGCCGGGAGTTCGAGCTGCTGGTCGACGCCTTCGCGTACACGCTCGACGACATGCAGTGGTTCACAGTCAATGCGATGAAATCAGCATTCATTCCTTTCGATGAACGACTGGCCATGATCAATGACGTGATCAAGCCCGGATATGCCGAGCTGAAATCCGAATGGCTGTTCCGTCAGACCGCTGTGACCAGCTAGAACGCACGCTTCACGGATCGAACAACGGGAATCCGGGGAAATGCGGGGCGGTCGGGAACACGTGTTTCCGACCGCCGCCGGGTATTTGCGGGCCGGGTATGCGGCTGACTACCTTGCAGAGCCGCTCAGAAACCTTGCGTTCCCCGTATCCCGTATCCCCGAGTCCCCAAGGACGAGATCCCGATGAAGCAGTCCGCCGCCAAGACCCTCGGTGCCGCCGCCCTCGGCGCCGCCTTCGCCGCAGCCGCCGCGGGCACCGCCTCCGCCGCGCCCGCCGTCCCCGACACGGGTGCCGCGCTCGACGCCGTCGGCTCCGTCACCAAGACGCTGCCCCTGGACGAGGCCGCCGCGCAGCTCCCGCAGCCGCTCTCCGGCGCTGCCACGGCCGCCGGAAGCGCGGTCGACACCGTCGAGTTCACCACGCCGTACGCGCTGGACGCCGTCCGCGCCTCCAGCCCGCTCGGCGACCTGGTCTCCAACCCCGTCGGCACCCTTCTCGGCGGTCTGCCCGTGAACGGCCTGGCCCAGGGCGGCCTCGGGGTCAACGGCATCCCGCTCGGCCGCTGACCCTTCCGTCCGGGACCACCGTCCAGGACACCACGCGGTGGGCCGCGGCGCCCCCGCGCCGGGGGGGCGCCGGGG
>NZ_JBHZDA010000170.1:0-7431 GCF_042755665.1 Streptomyces sp. NPDC059142 | reverse complement strand
CATGCCGGGCGGGGAGCGCCGGGGTTCCCTCCCGGAGGTTCAGACGCCCGCCCCGGGGCCCTTGCGCTCCCGCTCCTCCACATACGCGTTGTACGACGCCACCTGCGCCCGCCGCGCGAACCGCTCCACCGGCCGCAGCGCCTCGCCCCGCGCCGCCATCTCCGACGCGCTCACCGCGCCCCCGTGCCCGTGCTCGTACGCCAGCTCGATCATCAGCCCCACCCGCTGCGCCTGCTCCAGCACCCGCACCGCCCGCTGCGGATACCCCGGGGCCAGCACCTCACGGCCCGCCTCCGCCCGCGCCCGGTACGCGTCCACGATCGCCTCGGCCACCGGCCCCGACGCCGCCACGTCCAGCCCGGACAGCACCTCCGCCGCCTCCCGCAGTGCCTCCGACAGCTCCCGCTCCGCCTCCCCGAGCGAGGGCACGTCCGCCGGCGGGGCCTCCCGTACCGGCAGGCAGTGCCAGAGGACCTCGACATGGCGGTCGCCCTCCGGGCCCACCGCGGACACCTCGGGCACCAGCCCGTACGGCGCCCCCACGGCGATCACGGCCTCCTCCGCGTCCAGGGCGCGGGCATTGAACTCCGGCGGTCCGCACAGCCCCAGCGGATGCCCCGGCGCGGGCAGCGCGACCCGGTACCCGGTCACCCCGAGCGTCCGCAGCCGCCCCAGCGCCAGCGTCAGCCCCACGGGCCCCGTCTCGCCCGGCAGCCCCTCCACCCGGTGCAGCGCGTCCTCGCCGACCATGGCGAGCACCGCGTCGTCCGGCGATACAAATCCGGCCAACAGGGCATTTCCCCATGCGGCCAGCAGTCCTGAGCGTGGTTGCGAAAGCATGGTCACAGCCTAGGTAACAGACCTCACGGCCGGACCACTCGACCGGTGGCGTAGGTTTTCCCTGGGGGTCCGCGTCTACAGGCGCACCCGAATACCTCAAGACGATTGCATGGGGAGACAACGCGCTCATGAGCGATGTACTGGAGCTGGTGGACGTAACCGTGGTCCGCGACGGACGCGCTCTGGTGGACGATGTCTCCTGGTCGGTCAAGGAGGGGGAGCGCTGGGTCATCCTCGGCCCCAACGGCGCGGGCAAGACCACCCTGCTCAACCTCGCCTCCAGCTACCTCTTCCCGACCGCCGGCCAGGTCCGGATCCTCGGCGAGAAGCTCGGCCAGGTCGACGTCTTCGAACTGCGCCCCCGGATCGGCGTGGCGGGCATCGCCATGTCCGAGAAGCTGCCCAAGCGCCAGACGGTCCTCCAGACCGTCCTCACGGCCGCGTACGGCATGACCGCCACCTGGAACGAGGACTACGACGAGGTCGACGAGCGCCGCGCCCGCGCCTTCCTCGACCGGCTCGGCATGACCGAGTACCTCGACCGCAGGTTCGGCACGCTCTCCGAAGGGGAGCGCAAGCGCACCCTCATCGCCCGCGCGATGATGACCGACCCCGAACTCCTCCTCCTCGACGAGCCCGCCGCCGGCCTCGACCTCGGGGGGCGCGAGGACCTCGTACGCCGTCTCGGCCGCCTCGCCCGCGACCCGTACGCCCCGTCCATGATCATGGTCACCCACCATGTCGAGGAGATCGCGCCCGGCTTCACCCACGTCCTCATGATCCGCCAGGGCAAGGTGCTCGCCGCCGGCCCCATGGAGACCGAGCTGACCTCCCGCAACCTCTCCCTCTGCTTCGGGCTCCCGCTCGTCGTCGAGCGCACCAACGACCGCTGGACGGCGCACGGTCTGCCCCTCGGCTGAGCCTCCGTCATATCGGGAGCCTTCTGACCCGATATCGCCCCTGTCGGGACAGGGACCCGCGCCCCTACCATGACCATGTGGAAATCGACGCGTGGGTGTGGTGGCTGATCGGCGCCGTAGGACTGGGCATTCCCCTCGTCATCACGGCGATGCCCGAGTTCGGCATGTTCTCCGCCGGTGCGGTCGCCGGCGCGATCACCGCGGCCCTCGGCGGCGGAGTGGTGGTCCAGGTCCTGGTCTTCGTCGTGGTGTCCGTGGCGCTCGTCGCCGCCGTACGCCCGTACGCCGCCCGGCAGCGCGCCGGGACGAGCCCGGGGTCCGCCACCGGGATCGACGCGCTGAAAGGCCGTCAAGCCGTCGTCCTGGAACGCGTGGACGCCAGAGGCGGCCGGATCAAGCTGGCCGGCGAGGTGTGGTCCGCGCGCACCTACGACGAGGCCACCTCCTTCGAACCCGGCCAGCAGGTCGACGTGGTCGAGATCGACGGAGCGACAGCCGTCGTCATGTGAACGGCTTCCGGCCATCCGGCCCTCACGCCGTACCACGGGACGCGACGGGCACAACAGCCAGCCACAACAGGCAGACATGACAGTCAAGTGACTCAACCCGGCCGAACGGTCACCACGTTCCCCCGCGGTCTGAGAAACTGGATCATCGGAACATCCGGCAGAGAAGGGCCCGAGTAACGCGATGCCATCAATCATCATCGTCCTGGTCATCCTGGTGGTGCTTGTATTCATCGCCCTGATCAAGACGATCCAGGTCATCCCGCAGGCGAGCGCCGCCATCGTCGAACGGTTCGGCCGCTACACGCGCACCCTCAACGCGGGCCTGAACATCGTGGTCCCGTTCATAGACTCGATCCGCAACCGGATCGACCTCCGCGAACAGGTCGTCCCCTTCCCGCCCCAACCGGTGATCACCCAGGACAACCTGGTGGTCAACATCGACACGGTCATCTACTACCAGGTCACCGACGCCCGCGCCGCCACGTACGAGGTCGCCAGCTACATCCAGGCGATCGAGCAGCTCACCGTCACCACGCTGCGCAACATCATCGGCGGCATGGACCTGGAGCGCACGCTGACCTCCCGCGAGGAGATCAACGCGGCCCTGCGCGGCGTCCTCGACGAGGCCACCGGCAAGTGGGGCATCCGCGTCAACCGCGTCGAGCTGAAGGCCATCGAGCCGCCCACCTCCATCCAGGACTCGATGGAGAAGCAGATGCGCGCCGACCGTGACAAGCGCGCCGCGATCCTCACCGCCGAAGGTATCCGCCAGTCGCAGATCCTCACCGCGGAAGGCGAGAAGCAGTCCGCGATCCTGCGCGCCGAAGGTGAGGCCAAGGCCGCCGCCCTGCGCGCCGAGGGCGAGGCCCAGGCCATCCGGACGGTCTTCGAGTCCATCCACGCCGGCGACCCCGACCAGAAGCTCCTCGCCTACCAGTACCTCCAGATGCTCCCCAAGATCGCCGAAGGCGACGCCAACAAGCTCTGGATCGTGCCCAGCGAGATCGGCGACGCGCTCAAGGGACTCAGCGGCGCCTTCGACAACCTCGGCGGCGGCATGCCCGGCTTCAACACCGGCAAGGAGCGCAGGCAGGACACCCCGCTCGACTGAGCGCCCCGCCCGACGGAGCACCCCGCGCGACAGAACGCCCCCGCCCTTCGTGCATGATCGGAGGTCGGTGCATCCGGCACCGATCAGCACGAAGGGCAGCACACCGTGACCATCTGGGAGATGCTCGCCGTCTTCGCGGCGGGCATCAGCGCGGGCGCCATCAACACCGTCGTCGGCTCCGGCACGCTCATCACCTTCCCCGTCCTGCTCGCGACAGGACTGCCCCCGGTCACGGCGACCGTCTCCAACGCCCTCGGCCTGATACCCGGTTCGATCAGCGGAGCCATCGGCTACCGCGCCGAACTCAAGGGCCAGCGCCCCCGCGTCCTGCGCCTGAGCGTCGCCGCGCTCATCGGCGGACTGGCCGGCGCCACCCTGCTCCTGCTCCTGCCCCACACGGCCTTCGAGACGATCGTGCCCGTCCTGGTCACCCTCGCCCTCGTCCTGGTGATCCTCCAGCCCCGGCTCGCCCGCGCCGTCCAGGCCCGCCGCGCCCGCAAGGGCACCACCGCGGGACCCAACGGCGGCCCGCTCCTGTTCACCGGACTGCTGCTCGCCAGCGTGTACGGGGGCTACTTCACCGCGGCGCAGGGGATCATCTACCTCGCCCTGATGGGCATGCTCCTCGACGACACCCTGCAACGCCTCAACGCGGTGAAGAACATCCTCGCCGCCGTCGTCAACGGCGTCGCCGCGCTCTTCTTCCTCTTCGTCGCCGAGTTCGACTGGACCGCGGTCGTCCTCATCGCGATCGGCTCGGCCCTCGGCGGCCAGCTCGGCGCCCGGTACGGCCGCAAGCTGCCGCCCGCCGCCCTGCGCGCGCTGGTCGTGACGGTCGGCGTCGTCGCCATCGTCCAGCTCCTGATCCGCAGATACGGCTGAGCCTCACGCGGCCGGCTGCACCTGCACCCCCGCCAGCCACTGCGGCAGCTCGGAACGCTCACCGACGCGCAGCGACAGCAGCATCGCCTCCGCCGGGGAGGGCACGAACGGCGCGTGCAGCAGCGGCATCCCCGCCTGATCCGGCGTACGGTCCGCCTTGCGGTGGTTGTCCTCGGCGCACGAGGCCACCGTATTCAGCCAACTGTCCGCGCCTCCCCGGGACCGCGGCACCACATGGTCCACCGTCGTCGCGCGCCGGCCGCAGTAAGCACACCGGTGCTGGTCCCGTATCAGGACCCCCCGCCTCGACCACGGAGCCTGTCTTCGGAAGGGCACCCGGACATACCGGCAGAGCCTGATCACACGCGGCACCGGAAGCTCCAGGGCGGCGGCACGCACACGGAGACCGGGATGGGCCTGCTCGACCACGGCCTTGTCCTGGAGAACCAGCACCACCGCACGATTGAGCGTCACCGTCGACAGCGGCTCGAAGCTCGCATTCAGTACCAGCGTGTCCCGCATACCGTCCACCTCCCGCGTTTCGCCGCCCGTCCCCTGACCTGGCTGACAAGGCTGTGGGCTTGGATCAACTCTGGCCGGGCGCGCCGAGAGGGACAACACAATAAAAAATGCCCTGCCCTGATCTCTCCAAGACCAGGGCAGGGCAAACAAAAAGCAAACGGTCAGCTCCCGGCGGGCGCCGCGTACTCCCCGATGAGCTGGGCGCGCGCCAGCGTGTGGAAGCGCAGGTTGAATCCGACGACCGCGGGAGAGGCGTCGCTGTCCGGACCGAGCCGCTCACCGTCCACCGCGTACACGGTGAACACATAGCGGTGCGCCGGGTCCCCGGGCGGCGGCGCGGCGCCCCCGAAGTCCTTCGACCCGTAATCGTTGCGCGCCTGTACGGCGCCGGCGGGCAGCCCTTCGAACGAGCCGCTGCCCGCGGCGACCGGAAGCTCCGTGACCGACGCGGGGATGTCGAAGACCACCCAGTGCCAGAATCCGCTGCCGGTCGGCGCGTCGGGATCGAAGCACGTCACGGCGAAGCTCCTGGTCTCCGCCGGGAACCCCTCCCACCGCAGATGCGGCGAGGTGTTCCCGGCGGCCTGGACCTGGGCGTCCTTCAGGACCGCCCCGGGCGCGACGTCATCGCTCACCACGGTGAACGACGGCACCGGCGGGTGGAAGTCATGAGGGAGCGGGGCCCTCGTCGCGTCGGTCACGTCTGAACCTCCGGATATCGGCTGTCGTCTGCCGGATGTCGGCGGACCGAGCCTAAAGGCTGTGCTCAGAACCAGTTGCGACGGCCACCCACCTCGGCGAGCCACTGGTTGAGGTACGCGGCCCAGTCGGTGCCCTGGTAGTCGCCCAGACCCACCTGGAACGAGCGGAACGAGTCGCTGCCCTCGGTGAAGAGCCCCGGCTTCTTGTCCATCTCCAGGACGACGTCCATCTCCCGGTCGTCCGCGATGAAGGTCAGCTCGACCTGGTTCAGCCCCCGGTACTGCTGCGGCGCGAAGAACTCGATCTCCTGGTAGAACGGCAGCCGCTGCCGCGTCCCGTGGATGTGCCCCTTCTCCATGTCCGCGCTCTTGAAGCGGAAACCGAGGTGGATGAAGGCGTCCAGGATGGCCTGCTGCGCGGGGAGCGGGTGGACGTTGATCGGGTCGAGGTCGCTGTTGTCCAGCGCCCGCGCGATGTCCAGCTCCGTGGTCACGCCGATGTTCATGCCCCGCAGCGGCTGCCCGTCGATGGTCGTGACCGGGGTCTCCCACGGGATCTCCAGGCCGAACGGCACCACGTGCACCGCCCCCGCCTGCACCTCGAAGGCGCCGCCGATGCTCTGCCGGGTGAACTCGATGTTCTGCTTGGTCTCCTGGTCGTTGCCCTCGACCTCCACCCGCGCCTGGAGTCCGACGGAGAGCCCCTGGATCTGCTGGTTCACGGAGCCGCCCTCCAGCCGCACCTCACCCTGCACCACCCCGCCGGGTACGACGTTCGACTCGGTCAGCTCGGTCTCGACCGTCGCCCCACCCGCGCCCAGGCTCGCGAGCAGCTTCTTGAAGCCCATGTGTCACTCCTACTCAGTCCTTCGGGTCCCTGACCCGTACATACGCCATCCGGCCACGGACGGTTCCCCGGTACGCTCGGACGCCATGATGGCGAGCCCCGACCGTATGCCGTTGCCCAGGGAGTTCTTCGACCGGGCGGTCCTGGAGGTCGCACCCGATCTCCTCGGCCGGACCCTGGTACGGGAGACGCCCGACGGGCCCATCGAGCTGCGGCTCACCGAAGTGGAGGCGTACGCGGGCGATATCGACCCCGGCTCGCACGCCTTCCGGGGCCGCACGCCCCGCAACGCGGTCATGTTCGGACCGCCCGGTCACGCGTACGTCTACTTCACCTACGGGATGTGGCACTGCCTCAACCTGGTCTGCGGACCCGAGGGCAGGGCGAGCGGGGTGCTGCTGCGGGCCGGCGAGATCGGCGTGGGCGCGGAGCTGGCACGTAAACGTCGCTTCTCGGCCCGTCACGACAGAGAACTGGCCAAAGGACCGGCCCGCCTGGCCACCGCCCTCGACGTGGACCGCGCGCTCAACGGTACGGACGTCTGCGCGGGCCCGGACCGGCCGCTGTCGGTACTCACCGGAACCCCGGTCACCAAAGACCAGGTCCGCAGCGGTCCCCGTACCGGGGTCGGCGGCGACGGGGCGCCCCACCCCTGGCGCTTCTGGATCGACGGCGACCCCTCGGTCAGCCCTTACCGGGCCCACGTTCCACGCCGCCGCCGAACTTGACTCCGCTGTGCGCGCCGCCTAACGTGGCCCGAGCCGCTTTCAACGGGGCCTGCTGTTCAGCAGCTTCCGAAGCGGCCACCCACTACACACGATCACAACCCTGACGGGTCGGAGCTTCGGCATGCCGAAATTCTGTACTCACCGGCTCGATTATGAGCAGGGCGGGGATGCGGTTAAAGTAGTGAGCAGCCGAAAGGCGAAGGGCCAATCCGAAGGTCTTCGGAATTCTGGAAGCGGGAAACACCGCCGAATGAATCTGATAAAGTCGGAACCGCTGGAAAGGGAAAGCGCGAAAGCGAAGAACTGGAAAGCGAAACCCCGCTCCGACGGGGAATCGGACACGAAAGAGTCTGATAGAGTCGGAAACGCAG
>NZ_JBHZDA010000169.1:0-7537 GCF_042755665.1 Streptomyces sp. NPDC059142 | reverse complement strand
CCTCGGTGGCGGACGGACCGTCGGCCGAACTGCCGGACGGACCGTCCGACGCGCCCGGCGGCGCCATGACGAGGCCGGTCTCGAACCAGGATCCGGCCTCGGTGGGCTCAGCCGCGCCGGCCGGCTCCACGGTGACCTGCCAGTGGTCGCGGGTCCGTGGCTCCAGCGCGGGCCCGGAGTAGCGGACGCCGACCGCGTGCGGGTCCGTCAGCGGTCCGCTGTCCCAGAGGGGTTCGCCGCCCGTGCCGTCCTCCGCGAGGTCTCCGGGGAGCCGTGCCACCCGTACCCGCTGGGCCACGGGGTCGTCGCCCCGGCGGTCGGAGGCGAGCCGCCAGGAGAGCAGGGGCTCCGGCTCGTCGAGGCCCAGGGGCGTGACGCGGTGGTCGCAGCGCAGACCGTAGGGGCGTACGTGCCCCGCGGCGGAGGGAACGGACACGGACACGTCCTTCCTGCGCGCCGGGCTAACGGCGCATCACATCGTTCTTACGTTGTCCTTCGCCACCCACCCGGCGTGAAGACGACACGTCTCCATGTGAAATCTAACGTGAATTCTGTGGCGTGGACACTATGAGCCGCTCGCGAGGAGTGTCAAGGGTGTTACACAGGTGCTGATTGGACACCCCATGGCGCGACCGGTCTTCGCCCCGACGCCGCCGTACAGTCGCCTGCGACAGGCGTTGTCGACCTGGCGGCGGGTGGTCTTGTGACGGGTGAATACGTGTGATATTCACCGTGTGATTACAACATGAACGGACGTTAAATCACGCGTCATTTCCGCCTCGGGTCACGCGGGGATCGCGCACGACGAACGGACCAGGATTCATGCGTATGAACAGTGGGATCAGCACAGTCTCAGGCTTCGGGAGACGGGCGATGCTCGGCGCCACCGGAACGGTCGCACTGGCGGTCGCCGCCGGCAATCTGTCGGCGGGCCGGGCGGGCGCGGCCGAACGCCGCCTCCACGAGAACCCCTTCACCCTCGGCGTCGCGTCGGGCGACCCCTGGCCGGACGGCTTCGTCCTGTGGACCCGGCTCGCGCCCCACCCGCTCTCCCCCGACGGCACCGGCGGCATGGACCCGCGCGCGGTCAAGGTCCGCTGGGAGGTCGCGGAGGACGAGCGCTTCCGGCGCGTCGTACGGCGGGGGTGGACCCGGGCGGTGGCCGAACTCGCCCACTCCGTCCATGTCGAGGTCAGCGGGCTCAAACCGGGCCGCCAGTACTACTACCGCTTCCTCGCCGGCGGTGTGCTCAGCCCCGTGGGCCGCTCGCGCACCGCGCCCTCGCCGACCAGCGACCCCCGCTCGCTGAACTTCGCGTTCGTCTCCTGCCAGGCGTGGTTCGAGGGGTTCTACACCGCGTACCGGCATCTCGCCGACGAGGACGTCGATCTGATCCTGCATCTGGGCGACTACATCTACGAGAACCCCATCGACGCGAACGGCGGCGTGCGCAAGACCCCCGTCGCCGCCGAGCTGCGCCCCGAGCCGATGGATCTGACGCAGTACCGCAACCGGCACGCGCTGCACCGCTTCGACGACGATCTGATCGCCGCCCACCAGGCCCATCCGTTCGCCCTCGTCTGGGACGACCACGAGGTCGAGGACAACTGGGCGGGCGACCGCTCCAAGCACGTGGACGTGGACCCGGCGGTCTTCCGCGTGCGCGCCGCCGCCGCGTTCCAGGCGTACTACGAGCACCTCCCGCTGCGGCTGCCGCAGAAGCCGAGCGGCTTCGACGCCCGGATGTACCGCAGCCTCCGGTACGGGCGGATGGCGACGTTCCATATCCTCGACACCCGGCTGTACCGCGACGACCAGCCGTGCGGCGACGGCACCAAGACCGGCTGCGAGGAGCGGCTCGAACCGGACCGCACCATCCTCGGCGCCGAGCAGGAACGTTGGCTCTACAACGGCCTCGGACGCTCCGACGCGAAGTGGAATCTGATCCCCCAGCAGATCGCCATGAACCAGGTGGACACCGACCCCGGGCCCGGCCAGTCCTTCGTGATGGACTTCTGGGACGGCTACGTGGCCTCGCGCGAACGGCTCTTCAAGGAGATCGACGACCGGAACGTGTCCAACCCCGTCGTCCTCACCGGCGACATGCACCGGCATCTCGCCGCGGACCTCAAGCGGAACTTCGACGACCCGGACTCCCCCACCATCGGGGTCGAGTTCGTCGGCACCTCCGTCTCGACCAAGATGGACGGCATGGACCTCGACCCGTCGGGGGCGAATCTGCTGGCCGCCAACGAGCACATCAAGTTCACCAACTACCAGCGCGGCTACGTCCGCTGCTCCCTCACCCCGCAGAGCTGCCGTGCCGACTTCCGGGTCCTGCCGTACGTGACCACCCCCGGCGCCCCGGTGTCGACCCGGATGTCCTTCGTCACCGAGGCGGGCAGGCCGGGCGTGCACTCCGTCTGAACCGGGGCGCGCGAGCCCGCCGTACGGGCGCGCCGGTCCCGTACCCCTGGAGTACCTGAGGACCGGCGCGCCGCGCGGCGGGGGCCACGCGCGCCCGCGCGCCCGCGCTACGAGGAGACGGGACGCGGTCCCGTACCCGCGATCACCTCGGGGCGCAGCAGCGCGGCGAGCCGGTCGGCCGGGAGCAGACCGCGCTCCAGGACGAGTTCCGCGACACCCCGGCCGGTGGCCAGCGCCTCCTTGGCGATCTCGGTCGCGGCGGTGTAGCCGATGTGCGGGTTGAGCGCGGTGACGAGCCCGATGGAGTTCTCCACGGTGGCGCGCAGCGTCTCGACGTTGGCGGTGATGCCGGAGACACACCGCTCGGCGAGGGTGAGGCAGGCGGCCCGCAGATGGGTGATGCTCTCCGAGAGGGAGTGCAGGATGATCGGCTCGAAGGCGTTGAGCTGGAGCTGTCCCGCCTCGGCGGCCATGGTGATGGTGACGTCGTTGCCGATCACCTCGAAGGCGACCTGGTTGACGACCTCGGGGATCACCGGGTTGACCTTGCCGGGCATGATGCTGGAGCCCGCCTGGACCGGCGGCAGGTTGATCTCCGCGAAGCCCGCGCGCGGTCCCGAGGAGAGCAGCCGCAGATCGTTGCAGCTCTTGGAGAGCTTCACCGCGATGCGCTTGAGCACCCCGGAGAGATGGACGAACGCCCCGCAGTCCTGGGTGGCCTCCACCAGGTTGGCCGCGGTGACCAGCGGCAGCCCGGTGATGGCGGCGAGATGGCGGCGGGCGGCCTCCGCGTAGCCGGCCGGTGCGTTGAGGCCGGTGCCGATGGCGGTCGCGCCGAGGTTGATCTCGTGGACGAGCAGAACGGCCTCGGCCAGCCGGCTCTGGTCCTCCTCCAGCATCACCGCGTACGCGGAGAACTCCTGGCCCAGCGTCATGGGCACGGCGTCCTGGAGCTGGGTGCGCCCCATCTTGAGGATGTCGTGGAACTCCTCGGCCTTGGCGGCGAACGCCTCGCGCAGGACGGTCATCGCGTCGAGCAGTTCGTGTACGGCGATGATGGTGGCCACGTTGACGGCGGTCGGGTAGACGTCGTTCGTCGACTGGCTGAGGTTGACGTCCTCGTTGGGGTGCAGCCGGGCGTAGTCGCCCTTGGCGTGGCCCAGGAGTTCCAGCGCCCGGTTGGCGATCACCTCGTTGGCGTTCATGTTGGTGGAGGTGCCGGCGCCGCCCTGGATGACGTCGACCACGAACTGGTCGTGCAGCCTGCCCTCCTCCCGTATCTCCCGGCAGGCGGCGGCGATGGCCGCGGCCTTCTCCGCCGCGAGCAGCCCGAGGTCCTCGTTGGCGCGGGCCGCGGCCTCCTTCACGGCGGCGAGCGCGTCGATGAGATGCGGGTACGCGGAGATCGCCGTCCCGGTGATGGGGAAGTTCTCCGAGGCGCGCAGGGTGTGCACGCCCCAGTACGCGTCGGCGGGGATGTCGCGGTCGCCGAGCAGATCGTGTTCGGAGCGGTGGCCGGCAGTCATGGCACAGGGTTCCTTCGTGGAGGGGGGAGGGAGTCGGCCGGACATGGCCTGCGCGGCCCGGGGCCGCTGAGGAGGCGGGCTCGTCAGGGGGCGGCGGGAGCCAGCGCGCCCGCCGCCCGCAGGCTCCCCACCTCCTGGCCGCCGCCGGTCACGGGGGTACGGGCGAACGCGTCGAGCAGCGCGAGGTCGACGCCGCACAGGGCGAGGGCCGCGGCGGTCACCGGCATCCGGGCGCGGTCCGCTCCGTCGGAGATCTTCACGCCGACGGCCCGGCCGTCCGGGAGCGCCGCGACCTGGACGCCTTCGAAGCCGTCCTTGGCGAGCAGCCCGGGGACGGCCCGCATCAGCGCGGCCACGTCCCTGCCGGTGCCGGAGACCAGCTCCGGGTGGGCGCGCATGGCGTGCGCGACCCGGCCCTCATGGGTGTCGGGGGCCGCGGTGGCGAGCCGGGCGACGGCCCGGGTGAGGCCGTGCAGGGAGACGGAGAACAGCGGGGCGCCGCAGCCGTCGACGGTCACCCGGGCGATGCGCTGCCCGGTCAGCTCCTCGACGGTCCCGGCGATCTCCTTCTGGAGCGGGTGGCCCGGGTCGAGATAGCCG
Source organism: Streptomyces sp. NPDC059142 (assembly GCF_042755665.1). NCBI lineage: Bacteria > Bacillati > Actinomycetota > Actinomycetes > Kitasatosporales > Streptomycetaceae > Streptomyces > Streptomyces sp. NPDC059142. The sequence goes on along the minus strand of NZ_JBHZDA010000169.1, from coordinate 2,984 downwards.
GTCAGCGGCCACTGCCGGGCCTGGGCGGTCCTGAGCATGGAGACGTGCTTGCCCGAGCAGTTCTGGGCGAGGCGGCTCGGCCCGAGGCCGCGGCGCAGCCAGGCGTCGCGCTGCTCGGCCCCGTACGGCAGGTCGGGGGTGTTGCCCAGGTCGTCCTCGGTGAGCCCGGCGGAGGCGAGCATGCGCCGGACGACGGCGAGGTGGCTCTCCTCGCCGGAGTGGCTGGCGGCGGTGAGGGCCAGCGCCTCGTCGTCGGGGACGGGCAGCCCGGCACGGAGCAGGGCGACCGCCTGGAGCGGCTTGAGGGCGGAGCGCGGGTAGAACGCGGCCTCGATGTCCCCGGCCAGGAACTCCACACCGCCGTCGGCGGCCAGGACGACGACCGAGCCGTGGTGGACTCCCTCGACGACGCCTCCCCTGACGACATGGGCGAGGGGGACATGGCCCGGTGCGCGGACGGCGGGGGGCTCGCCGGGGGTGCGGCGCCGGGTGGTGAGGTCGTCCATGGTCAGCTCTCGGTGTTCTGGTCGCGGTCGGTGGCGCGGGTGGTGCCGGTGGTGCCGGTGGTGCCTGGAGCATCCGTGGCGGCGGCGTACTCGCGGGCTGCCGCGTCCCGGATGGTCCCGACCCGGCCGCGCACCACGTACCAGCCGCCGACCAGCGCCGCGGCGATCAGCGGCAGGGCCAGCACGGTCGTCCGGCCGGCGCCGCCGTCCGCGTACATGAGGACCAGTACGGAGGCGAGGAAGAGCAGGGTGACGATCTCGGTCCACGGGGAGCCGGGGAGCTGGTAGCTCGGGCGGGCGAGCAGCCCTTCCCTGGTCTTCCGCCAGAAGAGCAGATGACAGATCATGATCATGGACCAGGTGGAGAGGATGCCGAGCGCCGCGAAGTTCAGGACGATCTCGAACGCCTTGCTGGGTACGACGTAGTTGAGGCCGACCCCGAGCACACAGATGCCGGAGGTGAGCAGGATCCCGCCGTACGGCACCTGGCTGCGGCTCATCACCCCGGTGAACTTCGGCGCGGATCCCGACATCGACATGGAGCGCAGGATGCGTCCGGTGGAGTAGAGGCCGGAGTTGAGGCTGGACATCGCGGCGGTGAGGACGACGAGGTTCATCACATCGCCCGCCGCCGGGATGCCGATGTTGGAGAGCACGGTGACGAAGGGGCTCTCACCGGCGGAGTACTTGTTCCAGGGCAGCAGCATCGTCAGCAGGACGACCGAGCCGACGTAGAAGAGGGCCACGCGCCACATGATGGAGTTGATCGCCTTGGGCATGATCTTCTCCGGCTCCTTGGTCTCGCCCGCCGTGACCCCGACCAGCTCGACCGAGGCGTACGCGAAGACGACACCCTGGATGACCAGCAGCATCGGGAGCATCCCGGCGGGAAAGAGACCACCGTTGCCGGTGATCAGCGAGGGGCCGGGGGTGTGGCCGTCGACCGGGTGCTGGGTGACCAGCAGGAAGATGCCGATGAGCATGAACAGGACGAGCGCGCCGACCTTGATGATCGCGAACCAGAACTCCAGTTCACCGAAGATCTTCACGGATATGAGGTTCACGGTCAGCACGACCGCGAGGGCGATCAGCGCGAGCACCCACTGCGGTATGTCGGAGAACATGCCCCAGTAGTGGGTGTACGTCGCCACCGCGGTGATGTCGGCGATCCCGGTGGTCGCCCAGTTCAGGAAGTACATCCAGCCCGCGACGAAGGCGCCCTTCTCGCCCATGAACTCACGGGCGTAGCTGACGAAGGCGCCGGAGGACGGCCGGTGCAGGACCAGCTCGCCGAGGGCGCGCACCACGAGGAAGGCGAACAGGCCGCAGACCGCGTAGGCGACGGCGAGGGAGGGGCCCGCGCTGGCGAGCCGGCCGCCGGCACCGAGGAAGAGCCCGGTGCCGATGGCGCCGCCGATGGCGATCATGTTGATGTGCCGGGACTTCAGGGCCTTGCTGTATCCGGCGTCGCCGGCGTCGACATGGGCGCCCGGGGGGACCGGAGATTTCTCCGGCCGCCGCGCCTGCTGCTCGGTCTGGACTGACTGCTCGCTCACGCCTGGTCTTCGCCTTCTTCGGGGGGTGTCGCATGGTGGGGGGAGCGCACGATGGTGGTCAGGGTCGACTCGACCCGTGCGAGGTGGTGGGTCATGGCGTCGACGGCGTCGTTCTCGGACCGCTCGACAAGGGCTTCGACGATCGCCCGGTGTTCCAGGTTGGACTGTTCACGCCGCCCGCCGAGTTCGTTGAGGAACGCCGACTGGCGGGCCAGCGCGTCACGGATCTCCTCTATGACCCGGCGGAAGACCGGGTTCTGGGCGGCCTGGGCGACCGAGAGATGGAAGAGGGTGTCCATCGCCACCCACGCGGTGGTGTCGGTCTCCTGCTCCATCCGCTCCAGCAGATGGGTGAGGTGGTCGAGGTCCTCGGCGGTGCGGCGGGTGGCCGCGTACCCGGCGACGGGGATCTCCACATGGCGGCGTACCTCCAGGAGGTCGCTCGCCGAGTAGTCGCCGAAGGTGGGGTCCTCCACCGGTCCGTTGGACACGACGAAGGTGCCTCGTCCGGTACGTGAGACGGTCAGCCCCATCGTCTGGAGTGCCCGCAGGGCCTCGCGGAGCACGGGGCGGCTCACTTCGAGACGGCGGCAGAGCTCGGCCTCGGAGGGCAGCTTCTCCCCTACCGCGTACTCGCTCCGCTCGATGGCGCCGCGCAGATGGTTCAGCACGGCTTCCATCGCGCTGATCCTTCTGGGCGGGTCCCCGGCTGTCTGGCTGTCTGACAGGTTCACCCGGGCATCCTGATTTGCGTGAACCGGAACTGTCAAGGGTCTGAACAGGGATCTTGTACGGTCCCGGCGGATCCGCAGGGCGCGCCGGGGCCTGTCGGGGGCGGCGGGGGGGGGCCCGGGCCGGGGGAGCCCCACGCCGCCCCCCCCCAACCCCCCCCCCGCACCCCCCACAACACACCCCAACAGTG
>NZ_JBHZDA010000168.1:0-7684 GCF_042755665.1 Streptomyces sp. NPDC059142 | reverse complement strand
GGTGTGCCCGCCCCCGACTGTCGGGCGGGACCGCCCCCGGTCGCCGCGGGGGCCCCCCCGGACCACCCGGGTCCGACGGCGCGCCCGGGGGCCCCCGCCCCCGCCCCCCCCCGCGGCGGGCACCTCGGAGAGGGGTGCGGCGGGCGGTGGCGCGGGGGTCCGGGCCGCGCCCGTTGCCCCCGCCGCGCCGACCGCGCCTCCGGCGGCCAGCAGTCCCCGTCTGGACAGGCTCATCGCGTTACCTCCGCGGCTCGGCGGTCGTCGGGCCGTCCCGCGCCGGTGTCCGTGCGCACGCGGGGCGGCCGTCGTCTGTCATGGCCACGCAGGCTAGCGCCCCGCGCCCGCCGGGGGAACGAGGCCGCCCGGCGGGTTCCCGCTCCTCTTCCCCGTGACATACCGACTGGTTAGTCTGTCGGGAGGAAGTCCGGAACTCCGTGACGGAAACGGAACGCCCGAAAGGCAGGCCCGATGAGCGCGGTGCACGGTGCAGGGGTTGTGGTCACAGGGGCGGGCGGTGGCATCGGCGCCGCCCTCGCCCGCAGAGTCGCGGCCGAGGGCGCCCGCGTCGTGGTCAACGACCTCGACGCCGCGAAGGCCGCCGCCGTCGCCGACGAGATCGGCGCCACCGCGGTCCCCGGCGACGCCTCCCTCGTCGTGGCCGACGCCCGCGACGCCCTCGGCGGCGCCGTCGACATCTACTGCGCCAACGCGGGCATAGGCGCCGGCGGCGACGCCTTCGCCGACGAGGACGTCTGGGCGACCGCCTGGGACGTCAACGTGATGGCGCACGTCCGGGCGAGCCGCGCCCTGCTGCCCGACTGGCTGGAGCGGGGCGCGGGCCGGTTCGTCTCCACGGTCTCCGCCGCCGGGCTGCTCACCATGATCGGCGCGGCCCCGTACAGCGTCACCAAGCACGGCGCGCTCGCCTACGCGGAATGGCTGTCGCTGACCTACCGTCACCGCGGTCTCAAGGTCCACGCCATCTGTCCCCAGGGCGTCCGTACCGACATGCTCGCCGCCACCGGGAGCGCCGGTGAACTCGTCCTCATGCCCACCGCGATCGAACCGGACGCCGTCGCCGACGCCCTCTTCGACGCCATGGCGAAGGACCGTTTCCTCGTCCTGCCGCACCCCGAGGTCGCCGGGTTCTACACGGCGCGCGCCGGCGACCCCGACCGCTGGCTCTCCACCATGAACCACATCCAGCAGAAGTGGGAGGGGGCCGCCTCGTGACCACCGCGTCCCGCTACTCCGCCAAGCCCTGGCTCGGCCGGCTCAACGAGGCCCAGCGGGCGCCGGTCGACCCGCCCGCCTCGCTCGTGCACGCTCTGCGCGCCGCCGCCCTGCGCGCACCCGGGCGCACCGCCCTCGCCTACTTCGACGGCCGGCTCGACTACCGCGAGACGGACGCGCTCTCCGACTCCGTGGCCGGTCATCTCGCCGCCCGGGGCCTCGCGCCCGGCGACCGCGTCGCGATCATGCTCCAGAACACCCCGCACTTCGTCCTCGCGCTGCTCGGCGCGTGGAAGGCGGGCGCGACCGTCGTCCCGCTCAACCCCATGTACAAGGCCGCCGAGGTCGCCCATGTCCTCGCCGACGCCCAGGTCACGGCCGTGATCTGCGCGGACCGCACCTGGGAGGCGTTCCTGCGCGGGACGGCCGCCGACTCGCCCGTACGGATCGCGCTCACCGCCTGCGAACTGGACCTCCAGACCCGCGACGACCCCCGCGTCCTCGGCTTCCCGCGGCAGCCGCAGCCCGCCGACACCGACGACCTGCTGACCGTGGCCCGCGGCGGCCTCACCGCGCCCGCCGGACGCGATCCGGCCCCCGGCGACACCGCGCTGATCAGCTACACGTCCGGGACCAGCGGCAAACCCAAGGGGGCCATGAACTCCCACCACAACATCATGGTCAACGCCGAACGGCAGCGGGCCGGCCACCCCCTCGCCGAAGGCGCCTGCTACTTCGCGCTCGCCCCGCTCTTCCACATCACCGGCATGGTCTGCGAACTCGCGGCGTGCGTCGCCAACGCGGGCACCCTCGCCCTCGCGTACCGCTTCCAGCCCGGCGTCGTCCTCGACGCGTTCGCCGAGCACCGGCCCGCGTACACCGTCGGCCCCGCCACCGCCTTCATGGCGCTCGCCGCCCACCCGGACGTCACCCGCGAGCACTTCGCCTCCTTCCAGGTGATCTCCTCGGGCGGCGCGCCGCTGCCGCCCGCGCTGGTCGAGAAGTTCCGCGCGGGGCTCGGTCCCTATCTGCGCAACGGGTACGGCCTCACCGAGTGCACCGCGCCCTGCGCCTCCGTACCGCCCCAGTGGGAGGCCCCGGTGGACCCGGTCTCCGGGACGCTCTCGGTCGGCGTGCCGGGGCCCGACACGGTCGTACGGATCATCGACGAGAACGGCGAGGAGCGCCCCTTCGGGGAGCCGGGGGAGATCGCGGTACGCGGCCCCCAGGTCGTCACCGGCTACTGGAACGACCCGGCGGCCACCGCCACGGCGTTCCCGGACGGCGAACTGCGCACCGGCGACATCGGTTTCATGGACCCGGACGGCTGGCTCTACGTCGTCGACCGCAAGAAGGACATGATCAACGCGTCGGGGTTCAAGGTCTGGCCGCGCGAGGTCGAGGACGTGCTCTACACCCATCCGGCGGTGCGCGAGGCCGCGGTGATCGGTGTCCCCGACGCCTATCGGGGAGAGAGCGTCAAGGCGTACGTCAGCACGCGCCCCGGTGCCACGGTGGAGCCCGCCGAACTGACCGCGTACTGCCGCGAACGGCTCGCCGCGTACAAGTACCCGCGGGAGGTCGAGATACTGCCCGAGCTGCCCAAGACGACGAGTGGGAAGATCCTCAGGCGGGAACTGCGTTCCCGTACCTGAGCGTCCCAGGCGGGGACAGTCCCCCGGCGGGCCCGTAGGGGGCGCCCGGGGGTGACACGGAGCGGAAGGCGGGTGGTGGCAGATGGCCAGGACGACGGACGGACAGGGCGAGCCCGTCCCGCGGCGGCTGCTGGCCGCCGCCACCCGGCTCTTCGCCGAGCGCGGCTACGACCGGACGTCCGTCCAGGAGATCGTCGAGGCGGCCGGCGTCACCAAGGGCGCGCTCTACCACTACTTCGGCTCCAAGGAGGACCTCCTCCAGGAGGTCTACGCCCGGGTGCTCCGCCTCCAGCAGGAACGGCTCGACGGCTTCGCGAACGCGGACGGGCCGGTGGAGCGGCGGCTGCGGGAAGCCGCCGCCGACGTCGTCGTGACGACCATCGACAACCTGGACGACGCCGCGATCTTCTTCCGCTCCATGCACCACCTCAGCCCGGAGAAGAACAAGCAGGTACGGACCGAACGGCGCCGCTACCACGAGCGGTTCCGCGCGCTGATCGAGGAGGGTCAGCGCGCCGGCGTCTTCTCCACCGCCACCCCGGCCGACCTCGTCGTCGACTACCACTTCGGCTCGGTCCACCACCTCTCCACCTGGTACCGGCCGGACGGCCCGCTCACCCCGGCCGAGGTCGCGGACCACCTCGCGGACCTGCTGCTGCGCGCGCTGCGCCCCTGACGCACCCTGCCTCCCCGGCTCCTCCCGCGCCATACGTACTTGTACGCATTGCGGCCCGCCGAGCGCGTTCGTCACGATGAGTGGTGTTGGCGCTACGGAATGTCAGGGTTCCGGGCGGGAAGTGCGACAGGAAGATCCAGGGGGATCGATGAACAAGATCCGTGCGTTCATGCTGAAGGCCACGGTCGGGGCGGTCGCCGCGGGGGCGCTCGCCGCGAGTGTGATGACGGCGCCGGCGGGGGCACAGGCCGCTCCCGACCAGGTTCGACAGACCTACGCGGCCCAGACCGACCGGGCCGGCCTGACCGGTGATCAGGCCGCCGGCCTCCAGGACCGGGTCGACGCCTATCTGGGGAGGCTGGCGGGGAGCAAGCAGGTCTCCGCCAACAGGATCACGATGCCGGGCGGTGACGTCACCGTCGCGGCCCCCGGTCAGCGGTCCGCGCGGGACCTCGCCCTGCCGCCGGTGAGCAACCGGCTGCCCGCCGCCTGCGGCTCCGGGCACCTCTGTCTGTACCGGGGCGGCGACACGCTCGACTACTACCGGTGCGGCACCTACAGCCTCTCGTGGACCGGCGACGGAACCTTCAACAACAACCAGACCAGGAACACCAGGGCGCGCTTCCTGAACTCGGACCGCTCGGAGCGCTGGAGCCATGTGGCGCCGGGCACCGGCACCGCGAGCTGGACCCCGGTCTACTACGTGGTGCCCTGCTGACCGCCGTCGGCTGAGGGGCCGTGCCGGGGCCGGGCCGGGGTCGCGTCGGGGCCGCGCCGCCGGACGGCCCCGGCCCGGCCCGGGAGCGGGCCCGCGGGAGGGTGTGGGCGCGGAGAGTGATGGAAAGAGTACGTACGGTCAGTGACGGTCGTGCGGGCACGGGGGTAGATCGATGGGCACCGCCCTGTGGAATGAGTACGCGCAGATGCTCGGCCTGGCCGTCGCCGTACTGGAGCGCGCCGATCCCGAGCCGCCCTGGCCGCTGGTCCTGGCGGAGCTGACCCGGGGGCTGCACTCCCCGGCGGCCTCCCTCGCCCAGGCCCGGTACGCGGAGCGGACGGGGCGGGTGGAGGCGTGGAGGACGGCGCTCCCGGTCTCCCCGGGGCTGCTCGACTCCCTGATGGCCCGCCAAGTCCGGGCCGGCAACCCGCTGGTGGCGCACTACGCGTCCACGCCCGACCGTACGCCCCGAACGGCCAGCGAGGTGATGGGCGAGCGGTCCTGGCTGCGCAGCAGGAGCCACCGGCTGGCGCGGGGGACACTGGGCGCCCATATGCTCGCCATCCCGCTGCCGGCCCCCGCCGGCGTCGTCAGGGGCTTCGTCCTCCACCACGAGTGCGAGGACTTCACCGCCGAGGAACGGGCGTACGCGGGCCGTGTGCAGCCCCTGCTCGTCGGTATCGACTGCCACTACCGCGCGCTGGCACGCTGGCGGACGGCTCCGGACCGGGCCCGTACCGGGTCCGGCGCCGCGCCGACCGCGCGGGCGGTGGAGGCGGGGCTCACACCACGTCAGCACGCCGTACTGACCCTGCTCGCCAAGGCCCTGCCCGCCACGGCGATCGCCCACCGGCTCCACATCTCACCGCGCACCGCCCACAAGCACATCGAGGGCATCTACCGCAGGCTGGGCACCTGCGACCGGCTCTCCACCGTCATGCGCGCCCAGTCCCTGGGCCTGCTGCCCCTTCCGCGCCCCGTCGACCGCTGAACCGGAGGCTCATCGGTACTTCTTCAACTCCCGCCGGGCCAGGGAGCGCTGGTGGACCTCGTCGGGGCCGTCCGCCAGCCGGAGCGTCCGGGCCGAGGCCCACAGCTCCGCCAGCGGGAAGTCCTGGCCGACGCCGCCCGCGCCGTGCAACTGGACGGCCGAGTCGATGATGTCCACGACCGCGCGCGGCGTCGCGATCTTGATGGCCTGGATCTCCGTGTGCGCCCCGCGGTTGCCGACGGTGTCCATCAGCCAGGCCGTCTTGAGCACGAGCAGCCGGAGCTGTTCGACCGTCACCCGGGCGTCCGCGATCCAGTTCTGGACGACCCCCTGCTCGGCGAGCGGCTTCCCGAACGCCGTCCGGGACAGGGCCCGGCGGCACATCAGCTCGATCGCCCGCTCGGCCATGCCGATCAGCCGCATGCAGTGGTGGATCCGGCCAGGACCCAGCCTGGCCTGCGCGATGGCGAAGCCGCCGCCCTCCTCCCCGATGAGATGCGAGGCGGGCACCCGTACGTTCTCGAAGACGACCTCGGCATGGCCGCCGTGCGAGTGGTCCTCGTAGCCGTACACCCGCATCGCCCGGCGCACCTCGACCCCCGGGGTGTCACGGGGGACCAGGATCATCGACTGCTGGCGGCGCGGGTCGGCGCCGTCCGGGTCGGTCTTGCCCATCACGATGAAGACGGCACAGTCCGGGTTCATCGCCCCGGAGATGTACCACTTGCGGCCGTCGACGACGTACGCGTCGCCGTCGCGCCGGATGCTGGTGCGGACATTGGTCGCGTCGGACGAGGCGACCTCCGGCTCCGTCATCGCGAACGCCGACCGGATCTCCCCGGCGAGCAGCGGCTCCAGCCACTGCTTGCGCTGCTCCTCCGAGCCGAACTGGGCCAGCAGCTCCATGTTCCCGGTGTCGGGGGCCGCGCAGTTCAGCGCGGTGGGGGCCAGTTCGGGGGAGCGACCGGTGATCTCGGCGAGTGGCGCGTACTGGAGATTGGTCAGCCCGGCCCCGTACTCGCCGTCCGGGAGGAAGAGGTTCCACAGCCCCTGCCGGCGGGCCTCGGCCTTCAGCTCCCCGACCACGGCCGGGGTGCCCCACGGGTCGGCCAGGCGGGACCGCTGCTCCCGCGCGACCTCCTCGGCCGGGTATACGTGCTCGTCCATGAAGGTGAGCAGCCTGGCCCGCAGCTCTTCGGTGCGGGCGTCGAATGCGAAGTCCATCAGGGGTACTCAGCCTTCCTGGAGGGTGGTGAGACCGTGCTCGATGAAGACGGGGACGAGGGAGCCGATCCGGTCGAACCCCTGCCCCACCGTCTGGTGGAGGGTGTAGCGGTAGTGGATGCCCTCCAGGATCACGGCGAGCTTGAACCAGGCGAACGCCGTGTACCAGGAGATGCCGGCCGTGTCCCGCCCGGAGGCCGCCGCGTACCGCTCGATCAGTTCGCCCGGGGACGGATGGCCGGCGGCCCCCGCGGTCGTACTGATCGGGGAGCCCGTCACCTCCAGGGGCGCGCTGTACATCACCAGCAGCCCGAGGTCGGTGAGCGGGTCGCCGAGCGTGGACATCTCCCAGTCCAGCACCGCGTTGATCCGGTCGTCCGCGCCGAGCAGCACGTTGTCGAGCCGGTAGTCGCCGTGGATCACGGTGGGCGCGGGGGAGACGGGCAGGGACCGGCCGAGCGCCGCCCGGAGTTCGTCGATGCCGGGCAGCTCGCGGTTGCGCGAGGCGTCGAGCTGCTTGCCCCAGCGGCGGAGCTGCCGGTCGAGAAAGCCCTCCGGCCGGCCGAAGTCGCCGAGCCCGACGGCGGCGGGGTCGACGGCGTGCAGCTCGACCAGGGTGTCGACCAGGGCCAGCACGGCGGCGCGGGTGCGCTCGGGACCGAGCGGGGCGAGCTGTTCGGCCGTCCGGTACGGCGTGCCCGCCACCTGCTCCATGACGTAGAACGGGGCGCCGAGCACCGACTCGTCCTCGCAGAGCAGCAGCGGTTCGGGGACGGGTACGGCGGTCGGGTGCAGCGCCTCGATCACCCGGTACTCGCGCTTCATGTCGTGTGCGGTGGCCAGCACATGGCCCAGCGGGGGCCTGCGGACCACCCAGTGGCCGGTCCCGTCCGTGACGGCGTACGTCAGGTTCGACCGGCCGCCCTCGATCAGCCGCGCGTCGAGCGGACCGCCCACCAGACCGGGGACCACGCGGTCGAGATGGCCGCGCAGCCGCTCGGGATCGAGTCCTGGCGTGGGGGCTGAGCTCATCGGGCGTACCTCCGTGGACGGGCGGTCGGTCGGACGGTCGGGTCCCATGATGCCGACCAGTCGGTATGTCGTCCAGTGCCCGGCCCCCGGGCGCTCCCGGCCCCCGGGCGCTCCCGGCCCCCGGGCGCTCCCGGCCCCCGGGCGCTCCCGGCCCC
>NZ_JBHZDA010000167.1:0-7778 GCF_042755665.1 Streptomyces sp. NPDC059142 | reverse complement strand
ATCTGGTACGTACGGGGGCGGGACGGGTCGGCGGAGCCGGGCGGTTCCGAGGAGCCGGGCGCCACGGAGCCGGGCGCCCCGGCCCACGCCATCGACGCGGGCGCCGAGCTGGACCCCGTACACCCGATGACGCTTCCGCGGCCCGCCGGCCGGCACACCGGGCTGACCTCCGACGAGGTGGCGGCGCACGTGGCGCGCGGGGAGGTCAACGACGTCCCCGTACGCAGCAGCCGGTCCACCACCGAGATCGTCCGGGCCAACGTCTTCACCCGCTTCAACGCGATCATCGGCGTGCTCTGGGTGATCATGTTCTTCGTCGCGCCGATCCAGGACACCCTGTTCGGCTTCGTGATCATCGCCAACACCGGTATCGGCATCATCCAGGAGCTGCGCGCCAAGAAGACCCTCGACGGGCTCGCGGTCATCGGCGAGGCGAGACCGACCGTACGGCGCGACGGGGTCGCCACCGAGATCTCCACCTCCGCCATCGTCCTCGGCGACCTGATCGAGCTGGGACCCGGCGACAAGGTCGTGGTGGACGGGGTGGTGGCCGAGGCCGACAGCCTCGAAATCGACGAGTCGCTGCTCACCGGCGAGGCGGACCCGGTGCTGAAACGTCCCGGCGACCCCGTGATGTCGGGCAGCTTCGTGGTCGTCGGCGGGGGCGCGTTCCACGCCACGAAGGTCGGGCGCGACGCCTACGCCGCGCAGCTCGCCGAGGAGGCGTCCCGCTTCACGCTGGTCGACTCCGAGCTGCGCAACGGCATCAGCACGATCCTCAAGTACGTGACCTGGATGATGGTCCCGACCGCGATCGGGCTCATCCTCAGCCAGCTCGTCGTCAAGCAGAACGACTTCAAGAACTCCATCGCCAGGACCGTCGGCGGGATCGTCCCGATGATCCCCGAGGGCCTGGTGCTGCTGACCTCCGTCGCCTTCGCGATCGGGGTGATCCGGCTCGGCCGGCTCAAGGTCCTCGTCCAGGAGCTGCCCGCCATCGAGGGGCTGGCGCGCGTCGACGTCGTCTGCCTCGACAAGACGGGCACGCTCACCGAGGGCGGCATGGACGTCAGCGAGCTGCGCCCGCTCGGCGGCGCGGACGAGGCGTACGTACGGCAGGTGCTCGGCGCGATCGGCGAGTCCGATCCGCGCCCCAACGCCAGCCTCCAGGCGATCATCGACGCGTACCAGGGCGAGCGCGGACGGTGGCCGGTGGCGGCGGCGCTGCCCTTCTCGTCCGTACGGAAGTACAGCGGCGCCGCGTTCGAGGAGAACGGCGCCGCCGGAACGGGGAGCGGGGACGGTCTCTCCCGCTGGCTGCTCGGCGCGCCCGATGTGCTGCTGCCCCCGGACGATCCGGCGCTCGCCGAGGTCGACCACCTCAACCGCCAGGGGATGCGCGTCCTGCTGCTCGCCCGCGTCGGCACGGCCGCCGGGGACACGGACGGTACGGGCGCGGACGGTACGGGCGCAGGCGGTACGGGCGCAGGCGGTACGGGCGCGGACGGTACGGGCGAGGCGGGCGCGGGCGTTCCCGAACTCGACTCCCCCGAGGCCGCGTCCGCCGCGCGGGCCACCGCTCTCGTCGTACTGGAGCAACGGCTGCGCCCCGACGCCGCCGACACGCTCACCTACTTCGCGGACCAGGACGTCGCCGCCAAGGTCATCTCCGGCGACAACGCGGTCTCCGTCGGCGCGGTGGCCGGAAAGCTCGGTCTGCCGGGCGCGGACCGGACCGTCGACGCCCGCCATCTCCCCGCGGAACGGGAGGGGATGGCCGACGCGCTCGACGCGGGGGCGGTCTTCGGCCGGGTCACCCCGCAGCAGAAGCGCGACATGGTCGGCGCGCTCCAGTCACGCGGGCACACGGTCGCGATGACGGGGGACGGCGTCAACGACGTGCTGGCGCTGAAGGACGCGGACATCGGCGTCTCGATGGGCTCGGGCTCGGAGGCGACCCGGGCCGTCGCCCAGATCGTGCTGCTGAACAACAGCTTCGCGACGCTGCCGTCGGTGGTGGCGGAGGGCCGCCGCGTCATCGGCAACATCACACGGGTGGCGACGCTCTTCCTCACGAAGACCGTCTACTCGGTGCTGCTGGCGATCCTGGTGGCCTGCTTCCAGGTCGAGTACCCCTTCCTGCCGCGCCATCTCACACTGCTCTCGACGCTGACGATCGGCATCCCGGCGTTCTTCCTGGCGCTCGCCCCGAACAAGGAGCGCGCCCAGCCCCACTTCGTACGGCGGGTGATGCGGTACGCGGTGCCCTCCGGGATCATCGCGGCCGTCGCCACGTTCGCGACGTATCTGCTGGCCCGGCACTCCTACACCGGTCCCGACTCGCTCGGCGCGGAGACCAGCGCGGCCACGCTCACACTGTTCCTGGTCTCCATGTGGGTGCTGGCGATCGTCGCGCGCCCGTACACGTGGTGGCGGATCTGCCTCGTGCTGTCGATGGGGGCGGCGTTCCTGGTGGTGCTGGCCGTACCGGCGCTCCAGCACTTCTTCGCGCTGAAGCTGGTGGGGACGACGGTGCCGTGGACCGCGGTGGGGATCGCGGTGGTGGCGTCGGTGGCGCTGGAGCTGTGCTGGCGGTGGGTGGGGCGCAGGTTCCCCGCCTCGTAGCCCTCTCAGCGCAGCACGGCCAGGGTGAACGGGTGCCCGGCCGGGTCCGAGTAGATCCGGGTGTCCCGCGGTCCGCCGTTGTCCTTGGTGTCGAGGGGCCGGGCGCCGAGGGCGATCGCCTCGCGCTCCGCCTCGTCGATCTCCCCCTGGGAGACCGTGATCCGCAGATGCGCCTGCTGGGAACTCTCCGGGCGCGGCCAGCTCGCCGGCGCGTGGCCGTGGTCCCGGCGGATCGCGAGATGGGTCCCGGAGTGGCCGACGACCTCCACGAGGTCGGGATCCGTGCCGACGCGGGTCTCGGCACCGAGGAAAGAGGCGTAGAACCCGGCCAGTTCGGCGGGTTCGGCACAGTCGAGGATGAGCACGCTCTTCTTCGCGACAGTCATGCACCGCGCCTACCCCCGGGCGTCGCGCACACGCGTGGTGCCGCCCTCGTGGCTGGGTGCACGGCCGGTACGGCGTGCACACCGGACATGGCCGGTGTGCACGCCGGGGCGCGCCGCGACGGGTTCTTCCCGCCGCCCCGCTGCCTCACCGCGCCCACTGTTCCAGGGCGCCCGCTACTTCACGGCGACGTAGTCACCGGTGGCGTTGACCGCGGGGGTCGAGGCCGTACCGGCGAAGCTCCAGCGCCAGTAGCCGGAGGCCGTCGTCTTGGTCGTCGTGGTCTTCAGCGTGCCGGTGCCGGAGGTCTTGACGGTCTTGACGTCGGTGTAGGTGCTGCTGTCCTTCTTACGGAACTGGAGCTTCACCGACTGGGTGGCGTAGCCCTTGTAGGTGGCGGTCTCCCAGTTGGCGCGCGACAGCTTGCCGGTGACCGTGAGGGTCTTGCCCTTCTTCACCGGCTCCGGGGAGGCGTCGACGGTCAGCTTGGAGAGCCGCTGGAAGCGGATCTTGGCGGACTTGTCCTTCTGGACGTCCGTCCCGCCCTTGGCCAGCACGGCGGCGCCGACGTTCCAGTAGGTGGCGTCCGTGTTGATCAGCAGGCCGGGGTCGACCGTGACGGTGAGCGTGCAGGTCGAGGTGGTGGCGTTGGCGGCCTTGCACTTCGCCTTGTCCTCGTTCTGGCCGAAGCCGAAGGCGTCGTCGTCGTCGAGGCTCTTGCCGATCCAGAGGAGCGTGGCGGCGTCGGCGATGCCCGAGGCGTGGGTCGCGGTGATCGCGACGGTGACCTTCTTGGTGGCGGTGGTTCCGACGACGATCGGCTTGCCGCCGTTCACCACCGTCTTGGTGATGACCGGGGCGACGGCCTTCGCCGTGGCGGAGAGTCCGTTCGTCCTGGCCTTCGGCGTGGCGGCGGCACCGTGCTGGGCCGGGAAGCCGTACGCGGGAGCGGACGGGCGCTCGCCGCCGGCCGGGCCGGACTGCGCGGCCTGGGAGGCCGGTACGGCGAGAGCGGACAGGGCCAGGGCGCCGGAGACAGCGGCAACAGTGGCACGAATACGCATGCGTTCCCCAAGTGGAGAAGGGGCCCCGCGGTGCGTCGTCCGTACGGCGGGGCCCGTCTGGTCTGTGAGCCTGGTGACTCGACAGACCAGACCGGATACGCATGTGAATAGTTGTACGGAATCATGACCTTTTTGCGAAGGCGCCGAAAAATCAGCCGATGTCGAAGCACCGGCCGCTCCGGAGCGCCCCGCCGGTGAGCCGGCCGACCGGCCCGTCAGCCGGTCAGCCCGTCAACCCGTCAGTTCCTCAGCCCGTCAACCCGTCAGTTCCTCAGCCCGTCAACCCGTCAGTTCCTCAGCCCGTCAACTCGTCAATTCGTCAGTCGAACCAGCGGTCCCTGGCCAGTTCCTCCGTCCGCGACAGGTCCTCCAGCAGCGCCGCCACCTCGAACCGGCGCGGCCACTGCCCCGCCGCCCATGCCAGCCCCGCCGCCACGCCCTCCAGCGTCGCCGCGTGCAGCACCCCGTCCGGGGTGCGGCGCCAGTCCAGTTCGACGCCGCCCGCGACCAGTTCCTCGTACTCCCGGTACGTGGCGGGCGTGGCCGGGCCCAGCAGCGCGCGGACCGCGTCGGGCACCTCGTGCTCCTCGCCGCCGGCCGCCGCCTCGCCCGTCAGCTCCGCGGCGACCGTCTCGCCGAGCCGCCGCACCTGGAGCAGTTCCGCCAGCTCCACGCAGCGCGCCGGGGCGACCGGCAGCAGCGGCAGCCCGGCCGCCAGGGGCAGCAGGTCGGGGGCGTCGGCGATCACCGCGTCCGCCGCGTCGACCACCCGGACCTCGCCGTCGACCACCGCGCGCAGTTCGTCGGGCAGGGTCACCCGGTCCGGGTCGAGCTCGGCCAACGCGGTGTAGAGCGCGTGCAGTTGTTCCGCCGTGACCTCCCGTTCCGGGTCCGCGAGCCGGCCCAGCAGCTCGGCCGCGCCGCCGGGCTCGTCCAGCAGCGCGGCGACGGAGGTCCGTACCCCCAGGGCGCGCAGCACCTGCGCGTCGTCGAATCCCGTCGCGTCCACCGCGTCGTACAACCCGGCGAGCAGCGGGTCCCCGGTGGCGGAGCGCAGTCCTGCGGGGCGCCGTCCGTCGAGCACGGGGTGGTCGCGCAGCCACCACGCCGTGTACGGGCGCACGCTCTCCGTCGTCCCGTCGGGGAGCAGGACCCGTACGGGCAGGACGAGCGCGTCGCGCAGCGGCGGCCGGGCGAGCAGCGTCAGCGCCCGGGGCCACGCCTCGTCGTCCACCAGGTCCAGGTCGCGTACGGCGACGATCTCGGTGGCGACCGGCGGTACGGGGGTGTCGGGCAGCCGGTCCAGGACGTCCTCGCACCAGACGTCGACGGCGTCGAGCAGTCCGGCGTCGTCGGGTTCGGCGAAGTCGCCGTCCCTGGGCTCCAGTTCGTCGGGGTCGAGGACGATGTCCGTGGCGCGTACGAGGGCGAAGTCGGATAGGACGCCACAGGCGGCGAGGGGCTGTTCGCCCCAGCGTTCGGCCAGTTCGGCGTCGCAGTGGGCGAGTTCGCCCTCGCGCAGGACGGAGGCGAACGCGCTTCCCGGCAGGACGAGTTCACCGGCGGGCGCCAGTTCGCCGTCCTCGTCGGTGAGGGCGAGGGCGCCGAGCCACGGCTCGTCGCCCGCTTCGAGTCCCGCGTCCCGTACGAGGGTGAGGACCAGTTCGGCCAGCTCCTCGGCGTCCGGGGTGGTGGCGTCCTCGTCCCACACGTCGCCCGCGTCCAGCGAGGCGGCGACCGCCGCCCGTACCTGAGGGGTCGTCAGAATCGCGCGCGGCGTGGCCGGGAGCGCGCCCAGCTTCTCCAGCAGCGGGTGGGCGGCCTCGGGGTGGGCGACCTTCAGCCCGAGCCGCGCGAGGTCGGCGGCGCCGGCGCCCCCGGCGCCGTCCTCGCCGCCGGGCAGCGGCAGCAGCACCTGGCGCGGCCCGATCGTCGTCCGCCCGTCGGCGAGCGGCACCGGCAGCCCGGAGAGCCGGTCGGCGTCCACGCCCGCGAGGGATTCGTACAGCCGGTGCCACCAGGCGGGCGGCCGTTCGACGCCCGCGATGCGCTCGATGGCGTCGCCGAGGGGCAGCCGGCCGACCCCGAGCGTACGCAGCTCCGGGCGCCGTTCGAGCCCGGCGGGCAGCAGGGTGGGCAGCACCTCGGCCAGCACCCGTACGGTGTCGGCGCCCGCGCCCTCCACGACCTCCGCCTCGAAGGGGCGCAGTGCGACCGGCCCCTCCTCCCGCTCGTCGTCCGGGGCCGCCGGGGCCGCCGGGGCGAGGAAGGCGACGCGCGGCAGCCGCTCCAGGATCGCGGCGCGCAGGCTGCCGTCCAGCTCGCCCTTGCCGAGCGGGCCCGGAACGAGGTCGAGGAGGCCGGTGGAGTTGGGCTCCCAGGCGGCGAGCAGTTCGACGTACGCCTCGGCCGCCCGCGCCACGAGGAAGTCGGTGAGCGGGCCCGGCGCGGGGTGGCGCCGGGCGGTGTCCAGCGGCAGGGTGGCGATCAGCAGCGCGGGCACGCCGAGGGGTTCGTCGGTGGGGGTCGGGGCGTGCACGACCGGCGCGGTGCGCGGCCGGGCCGGGGCGCCCTCGTCGTCCACGGGAACGGCCCAGGTCACGGCCCAGTGCGGGCGCAGCCGCTCCTCCACGGGACGCCCTTCGAGGAGCGCCGCGTCGGTGGCGCCGTGGTGGCTGACGACCCGCCAGCGGCGCGTCCCGCCGTCGCCCGCACCGCCCGCGCTGTCGTGCACGACGACGTACGAGGCGTCCCGCGTCCGCCGCACCACCCGCTCCCCGTCGGGCGTCTCGACGACGACCTCGGCGAGCCCGGCGAGGGTGAGCAGCAGCGCGTCGTCGACCCCGGCGAGCAGCCGCTCCACCAGCGCGGTCGCGGCGCCGTCGCGCAGCGGCAGGATGACGACGGTGTCGTACCCGTCCGGGGCGGTGCCCTCGGCGGGCAGCGGCAGCCGCAGCAGCGGTACGTGGCCGTCGCGGCGCCGCAGTTCGTCCCCGAGGCCGGGGCTGGCCTGCGCGGTCACCCCGGCCAGTTCGCGGGCCTCGGCGAGGGACCAGCGGACGCCGCCGTGCCGGCCGATGACGGCGGGCTCGTCGCTGACGGCGAGCACGGCGGCGAAGCCGACGCCGAACCGTCCCACGGCGCTCTCGTGCCCCTCGCGCTTGGCGGAGGCGCGCAGGGTGGACAGCGACTCGACGCCGGTCGCGTCGAGCGGCGCGCCGGTGTTGGCGGCCACCAGCACGGCGGGCCCCTCCTCGGTCGCGGGCCGCAGGGTCAGCCGCAGCCGCCCCTCGACGCCGGCGCGCGCGGCGGCGTCGGCGGCGTTCTGGGCCAGCTCGACGACGAGCCGGTCCCGGTAGCCGCCGAGAGCCAGGTCCTCCTCGGCGTTGGCGTCCTCACGGAACCGCGCGGGGCTGGCCCCCCACGCGTCCAGCACCCCACGCCGCAGCCGCGCCGTCCCGAACGGGTCGGCCCCCTCGGTCGTCCTGACGCTCACGCTGTGACTCCGCTCTGTTCTGGTCGAGTACGGCGCACTGTCCGTCTCCGCGTACGGGCCCGAACGTACCGCGCGGCACGGACCGGTGGGGGTGCGGGGCGCGTCCCGGCCCCCGTCCGGGGCGGGCGCGGCCCGGCCTTCCCGGGGGCTGGTGGGCCCGGGGAACGCGGCGGGGCGTGTGCCCCCGGTACGGTCCCCCACCGGGTCCG
>NZ_JBHZDA010000166.1:0-7839 GCF_042755665.1 Streptomyces sp. NPDC059142 | reverse complement strand
GATCGGGCCGGCCGCCGGCCGCCGCGAGATGGCCGAGGACGCCCGGCCGGTCGCACAGGACCCCCCCCGGGCGCCCGGGGGCGCGCGGGGGCGCGCCCCGGCTCTCCCGTTGCGCGCCCCCGGTTCTCACCCCCGCCGCAGCACCCGTGTCGCCCCGGTCGCCACCGTCGTCGCCAGGATCCACCCCAGCACCACCAGCCCGGCGGCGGTCCACTGCCAGGTGCCCTCCGGGAGCCAGTAGCCGTCCTGGCCCAGGTCGATCACCGGGATCAGCAGGTCCAGTGCGTAGAGCGCCGGATTCCATATCGGGTGCTCGTCCGCCCGGAGCGGGGGCGGCGGGTGACGGGCGAAGGCGATCGTGCCCGCGCCCCACAGCAGCGCCATCCACAGCGCCGCCCGGCCGGGACGGTAGCCGTACGCGACCGTCCAGTCCTGGAGGTAGCCCCAGACCTTCGCGGCCAGCGGCAGCGTCTCGCGGCGGCGCCGCTGCTTCGCCAGCAGCACCTCGCGGGCGTCCGCGTCCTCGCCGCTGTTGCGCAGCACCTGCGCGAGCCGCTCGTACGGTTCCGGGGAGTACTCCGGGGTCGCCGCCGCCAGCCACTCCAGCCGCCGCAGCAGCGGGAAGTGGCCGAACGGCACGATGTTCTCGTAGACGAAGCCGCCCATCGCGAGACCGCCGGGCGCCGGCCAGCTCGTCGACATGTCGATGAGCGTCACGATCCGCGCGCCGCTCAGCACGACCCGGCCCTCCTCCACGCGCTCGCACTTGAACCGCAGCTCCGGTGTGCTGATCCGGCGCAGCGACAGCTCCTCCGTCGGAGCCAGGAAGAACCGCGCCCCGTCCACGTCGAGCGCGTCACCGAACCTGCCGTCGTCCAGCCGGACCCCGCCCCGGCACTCGAACCGCTGTAATCGCGTGCCCAGCAGGGGCGCGGCGGCCTGTCCGACGCCGTACGGGGGAGTCACGGCGGTGATGTCGGGGGAGCCGAGCAGGTCGGTGGAGTCGCCGATCCACGCGCCCGCCATGTACAGCGACCGCTCCACCGTGAGCTGAGGGGCGTTGAGCGCGCGCCGCTCCTCCGCCGCGCGCAGCCGGCTGCCGCGCAGGCTCAGCGACACGCCGACCTTCGCGCCGCGCAGGCTGACCTCGCCGAACGTCTCGATCTGATCGGCGGTGAAATCCTGCGCGACGGACAGCCCGTCGGCGGCGATCGCCCGGCCGAGCCGGTCGGGCCCCACGTCGATCTGGCTGATCAGCAGATCCGTACCGATCTGCGCGTCGGTCAGCCGGATCCCCCGCTCCACCCGGCAGCGCGGCAGATGCAGATCGCCCTGGGTGCGCAGCCGGGCGGCCTCCAGCCGGGGGATCGCGCAGGCCACCATCCGCAACGTGGTGAAGTGCGACTCGGGCAGGATCACCTCGTTCTCGAACCGGCACCGTTCCAGCTCGACGTAGGGCGCGATCTCGCCGCCCGCGAGATTGAGCGTCCCGGTGATCTGCACGCCGCGCAGTTTGAGCGCCGCGACCCGGCCCGGCAGCGCGGCGGGCCCGCTGAGCAGCAGCAGGGCCATCACCCGGGCGCGCACGCTGCGTTCCGTGCCCCAGGGGCGGGGTGAGAAGGGATCGTTCAGGAGCGGGTCCGACGTACTCAGGTCGTACACGCTGCCGTTGCGGAACGACTGCCACATGCCGACTTCCGCGGCGCTGAGCCAGTCGGGACATTCGTCGTACTGCGGCTCGGTCACGGCCGCTCCTCCGCTTCCCCGTGTGCGTACAGGGTGTGAGTGCTGATCATGGATGTGTGGAGCGATGGAACAGAGAGGTGTGGTGCGATGTACAGAGGGGTGTACAGACCAGAGAGGCGAAACGGTCCTTACCCTCGTTGTGCCCGCTCGGTGACGAACTGAACACTAGTAGTGAGGAGTGGCCTCCGGGGCATGTATCAGCCAGTGATACGGACGTCCGGCGGCCTGATCCGGTCTGCGAGAATTGACCCCGTGATCTCACGAATCGATCTGCGCGGCGAAGCCCTCCCCGAGGGCGTCGCTCTGCGTGACCTGCTGCCCCGGGCCGAGTTCGACGTGGCGGCCGCCCTGGAGAAGGTGCGGCCCCTCTGCGAGGACGTGCGCCATAGGGGCACGGCGGCACTGATCGAGGCCGCGGAGAAGTTCGACGGCGTCCGGCTGGAGCGCGTACGGGTGCCCGTCGACGCCCTCGCCGACGCCCTCGCGACGCTCGACCCCGCCGTACGGGCCGCGCTGGAGGAGTCGATCAGGCGCGCCCGGCTGGTCCACCGCGCGCAGCGCCGTACCTCCCACACCACCCAGGTCGTCCCCGGCGGCACCGTCACCGAGAAGTGGGTGCCGGTGGAGCGCGTGGGGCTCTACGCGCCCGGCGGCCGGTCCGTCTACCCCTCGTCCGTGATCATGAACGTGGTGCCTGCCCAGGAGGCGGGCGTCCCCTCCATCGCGCTGGCCTCCCCCGCGCAGAAGCCCCGTCACCCGGGAGACCCCGCCGGGGGCCTGCCCCACCCGACGATCCTGGCCGCGTGCGCGCTGCTCGGCGTCGACGAGGTGTACGCGGCGGGCGGCGCCTCCGCCGTCGCGATGTTCGCGTACGGCACCACGGGCCCCGACGGCTGCCCGCCCGCGAACATGGTCACGGGCCCCGGCAACATCTGGGTCGCCGCCGCCAAGCGGTACTTCACCGGCCGGATCGGCATCGACGCCGAGGCGGGACCCACCGAGATCGCGATCCTCGCGGACGCGACCGCCGACCCGGTGCATGTCGCCGCCGACCTGATCAGCCAGGCCGAGCACGACCCGCTCGCCGCCGCCGTCCTCGTCACCGACTCGACGGAGCTGGCCGACGCCGTCGTCAAGGAGCTGGAGCCGCAGGTCGCGGCCACCAAGCACATCGAGGACCGGGTACGGCCCGCGCTCACCGGACGCCAGTCGGCCGTCGTGCTCGTCGACTCCGTCGAGGACGGCCTGCGCGTCGTCGACGCGTACGGCGCCGAGCACCTGGAGATCCAGACCGCCGACGCCGCCGCCGTGGCCGAGCGGGTCCGCAACGCGGGCGCGATCTTCGTCGGCCCCTACGCCCCCGTCTCCCTCGGCGACTACTGCGCCGGCTCCAACCACGTCCTGCCGACCGGCGGCTGCGCCTGCCACTCCTCGGGTCTGTCCGTCCAGTCCTTCCTGCGCGGCATCCACATCGTCGACTACAGCGAGGACGCCCTCGCCGAGGTCGCCCACCATGTGGTGACGCTGGCGGAGGCGGAGGATCTGCCCGCGCACGGCGCGGCGCTCAAGGCGAGGTTCGGATGGAAGGTACCCGGCAAGTGAGCACCACCGACACGTCCCCGCGACCCCTCGGGATCGACGACCTGCCCGTACGGGACGAGCTGCGCGGCAAGTCCCCGTACGGCGCGCCCCAGCTCGACGTCCCCGTACGGCTCAACACCAACGAGAGCCCCTACCCGCTGCCGGAGCCGCTGGTCGAGCGGATCGCCGAGCGCGTCCGGGAGGCCGCCCGCGGGCTCAACCGCTACCCCGACCGGGACGCGGTCGAGCTGCGCACCGAGCTGGCCGCGTATCTCACCCGTACCGGGAAGCACCCGCTGACCGTCGCGAACGTCTGGGCCGCCAACGGCTCCAACGAGGTCATCCAGCAGCTCCTCCAGACCTTCGGCGGCCCCGGCCGTACCGCCATCGGCTTCGAGCCCTCGTACTCGATGCACGGCCTCATCGCCCGCGGCACCGGCACCGGCTGGATCTCCGGTCCGCGCAACGAGGACTTCACCGTCGACGTGGCCGCCGCGCGCGAGGCGATCGCCGCGCACCGCCCCGACGTCGTCTTCATCACCTCGCCCAACAACCCCACGGGCACCGCGGTCGCCGCCGACGCCGTCCTCGCGCTGTACGAGGCCGCCCAGGCGGTCCGCCCGACGCTGGTCGTCGTGGACGAGGCGTACGTCGAGTTCAGCCACCGCCCCTCCCTGCTGCCCCTCATCGAGGGCCGCCCGCTGCTCGTCGTCTCCCGCACGATGTCCAAGGCGTTCGGCGCGGCCGGACTGCGCCTCGGCTATCTCGCCGCGCACCCCGCCGTGGTCGACGCCGTCCAGCTCGTGCGGCTGCCGTACCACCTCTCCGCCGTCGCCCAGGCCACCGCGCTCGCCGCGCTGGAGCACACCGATACGCTGCTCGGGTACGTCGAGACGCTCAAGGCCGAACGGGACCGCCTCGTCACCGAGCTGCGGAACCTCGGGTTCGACGTCACCGACTCGGACGCGAACTTCGTCCAGTTCGGCCGCTTCGAGGACTCCCACACCGCCTGGCGGCAGATCCTCGACCGCGGGGTCCTCATCCGTGACAACGGCGTACCCGGCTGGCTGCGGGTGACCGCGGGCACCCCGTCCGAGAACGACGCGTTCCTCGACGCGGTACGTGATCTCAAGAAGGAGCAGAGCGCATGAGCCGCATCGGCCGCGTGGAACGCACGACGAAGGAGACCTCCGTCGTCGTCGAGATCGACCTGGACGGCACCGGCAAGGTCGACGTGTCGACCGGGGTCGGTTTCTACGACCACATGCTCGACCAGCTCGGCCGGCACGGCCTGTTCGACCTCACGGTGAAGACCGAGGGCGACCTCCACATCGACTCGCACCACACCATCGAGGACACCGCCCTCGCGCTCGGCGCCGCCTTCAAGCAGGCCCTCGGCGACAAGGTCGGCATCTACCGCTTCGGCAACTGCACCGTGCCGCTGGACGAGTCGCTCGCCCAGGTCACCGTGGACCTCTCGGGCCGCCCGTACCTCGTGCACACCGAGCCCGAGAAGATGGCGCCGATGATCGGCGAGTACGACACGACGATGACCCGGCACATCCTGGAGTCCTTCGTCGCCCAGGCCCAGATCGCGCTGCACGTCCACGTCCCGTACGGGCGCAACGCGCACCACATCGTGGAGTGCCAGTTCAAGGCGCTCGCCCGCGCGCTGCGGTACGCCTCCGAGCGCGACCCGCGCGCCGCCGGGATCCTTCCTTCGACCAAGGGCGCCCTGTGACCGGTCTGTCGACCATTCTGATCGTCGTGGGGCTCTTCCTCGCCGGCGGTGTGTACTCCTTCCACAAGCAGAAACTGCCCCTGGGCGTGATCGTGCTGCTCGGGCTCTGCTCCGTGCTCTGCCTGGTGGCGGGCCTCCTGCGGATCGAAGGGCTCTGGGGATGACCAAGACCGCCAAGAACGTCGTCGTCTTCGACTACGGCTTCGGGAACGTCCGCTCGGCCGAGCGCGCCCTCGCCCGCGCCGGGGCCGAGGTCGAGATCACCCGCGACTTCGACAAGGCCATGAACGCCGACGGGCTGCTCGTCCCCGGCGTCGGTGCCTTCTCCGCCTGCATGAAGGGGCTCACCGCCGCGCGCGGCGACTGGATCGTCGGGCGCAGGCTCGCCGGCGGCCGACCCGTCATGGGGATCTGCGTCGGGATGCAGATCCTCTTCGACCGGGGCATCGAACACGGCGTGGAGACCGAGGGACTGGGCGAGTGGCCGGGTACGGTCGGGCCGCTGAAGGCCCCCGTCGTCCCGCACATGGGGTGGAACACCGTCGAGGCGCCGCAGGACAGCCGGCTCTTCGCCGGGCTCGACCCCGACGCCCGGTTCTACTTCGTGCACTCGTACGCCGCGCGGGAGTGGAGCCTGGAGGTCACCAACGCCAAGATCCGCGCCCCCCGGGTCACCTGGGCCACCCACGGCGAGCCGTTCGTCGCCGCCGTGGAGAACGGCGCGCTGTGGGCCACCCAGTTCCACCCCGAGAAGTCCGGCGACGCCGGCGCCGAGCTGCTGACCAACTGGATCGGAACCCTCTGAATGGATTCTGGAATGCCTTCCGTGCCGAACTCCGATGTGCCGAAGCTGGAACTCCTCCCCGCCGTCGACGTCCGGGACGGCCAGGCCGTACGGCTCGTCCACGGCGAGTCCGGCTCGGAGACCTCGTACGGCTCCCCCCTCGAAGCCGCCCTCGCCTGGCAGCGCGCCGGCGCCGAGTGGCTGCACCTCGTCGACCTCGACGCGGCCTTCGGCACCGGTGACAACCGGAAGCTGATCGCCCAGGTCACCGACGCGATGGACCTCAAGGTCGAGCTGTCCGGCGGCATCCGCGACGACGCCTCGCTCGCCGCGGCGCTCGCCACCGGCTGCACCCGCGTCAACCTCGGTACGGCCGCGCTGGAGAGCCCGGAGTGGGTCGCCCGGGTCATCACCCAGCACGGCGACAAGATCGCGGTCGGTCTCGACGTACGGGGCACGACCCTGCGCGGCCGGGGGTGGACCCGCGACGGCGGCGACCTCTACGAGACGCTGGCCCGGCTGGACTCCGAGGGGTGCGCGCGGTACGTCGTCACCGACATCGCCAAGGACGGCACCCTCCAGGGCCCCAACCTGGAGCTGCTGAAGAACGTCTGCGCCGCCACCGACAAGCCCGTCGTCGCCTCCGGCGGCGTCTCCTCGCTGGACGACCTGCGGGCCATCGCCGGGCTGGTCCCGGTGGGCGTCGAGGGCGCGATCGTCGGCAAGGCGCTGTACGCCGAGGCGTTCACGCTGGAAGAGGCGCTCGCGGCGGTGTCCGGATGAGCGGCGGCCCCGGGGTCGTACGGAAGGTCGAGTCCGGCGGCCCCTGGGAGGAGAGCTTCGGCTACTCCCGCGCGGTGGAGCTGGCGAACGGGCTCGTCCTGGTCTCCGGCTGTACGTCGGTGGTCGGCGGCCGGATCGCCGAGGGCGGCCCGTACGAGCAGACCGTCACCGCGTTCGGCACCGCCCTCAAGGCGCTGGAGGAGCTGGGACTCGGCGCGGAGCACGTCGTACGGACGCGGATGTATCTC
Source organism: Streptomyces sp. NPDC059142 (assembly GCF_042755665.1). Lineage (NCBI taxonomy): Bacteria > Bacillati > Actinomycetota > Actinomycetes > Kitasatosporales > Streptomycetaceae > Streptomyces > Streptomyces sp. NPDC059142. The sequence goes on along the minus strand of NZ_JBHZDA010000166.1, from coordinate 956 downwards.
ACGCACGTACGGGACGCCGACGAGGTGGGCCGCGCCCACAAGGAACTCTTCGACGCGGTACGGCCCGCCGCCTCCATGATCGTGGTGGCGGGTCTCATCGACCCGAGCCTGGTCGTGGAGGTCGAGGTGGAGGCGTACCGGGGCGCCGAGGAGCCGCGGGGAGGCGGAGCATGACGCTGGCCGTACGGGTGATCCCCTGCCTGGACGTCGACAACGGCCGGGTCGTCAAGGGCGTCAACTTCCAGAACCTGCGCGACGCGGGCGACCCCGTCGAGATGGCCAGGCTGTACGACGCCGAGGGCGCCGACGAGCTGACCTTCCTCGACATCACCGCCTCGTCCGGCGACCGCGAGACCACCTACGACGTGGTGCGCCGCACGGCCGAGCAGGTCTTCATCCCGCTCACGGTCGGCGGTGGCGTACGGACCGCCGAGGACGTCGACAAGCTGCTGCGGGCGGGCGCGGACAAGGTCGGCGTCAACACGGCGGCCATCGCGCGCCCCGAGCTGATCCGCGAGATCGCCGAGCGCTTCGGACGCCAGGTCCTGGTGCTGTCGGTCGACGCGCGCCGTACCCCGTCCGGCTCCTTCGAGGTCACCACCCACGGCGGCCGCAGGAGCGCCGGCCGCGACGCCGTGGAATGGGCGCACGAGGCGGCGGAGCTGGGCGCGGGCGAGATCCTGCTCAACTCGATGGACGCCGACGGCACGAAGGACGGCTACGACACGGAGATGATCGAGGCCGTGCGCAAGCACGTCACGGTCCCGGTCATCGCCTCGGGCGGCGCGGGGCGGCTGCACCACTTCGCCCCGGCGGTCGAGGCGGGCGCCGACGCCGTCCTGGCGGCGTCGGTCTTCCACTTCGGCGATCTGCGCATCGGCGAGGTCAAGGACGCGCTGCGGCAGGCGGGGCATCCCGTGCGCTGACGACGGACCGGTTCGCGTAGGGGCCGGGGA
>NZ_JBHZDA010000165.1:0-7963 GCF_042755665.1 Streptomyces sp. NPDC059142 | reverse complement strand
CCGGCCGACCCGTGCGGTCCGGTCAGCGCGCGTCGGACCGGGGCTTCTTCGGCGGCAGCGGGAAGAAACCACTCGTACGGGCGGTGTACTCGGCGAAGCCCGGACGCTCCGCCATATGACGCTCCAGCAGGCGCTTCCCGCTCCCCTTGATGAGCAGCAGGCTCATCACCACGGGACCGGCCACCGTCGCCGCGGCGACCACCGGGTCGTCGCAGACGATCAGGAAGAGCCCCCACCAGACGCAGAAGTCCCCGAAGTAGTTGGGGTGCCGGGTCCAGCTCCACAGCCCGCGGTCCATTATGCGGCCCCGGTGCGCGGGATCGGCCTTGAACCGGGCGAGCTGCCGGTCCCCCACCGCCTCGAAGACCAGCCCGACCAGCCAGAGCGCACAGCCCGCGTACGCCACCGGCCCGAGCGGGCCCGCCACGTACGGCGCGGCCAGCACCGGCAGCGCGACCAGCACGACCAGGGCGCCCTGGAGCAGGTAGACCATGCGCAGGGCGTACAGGTTCCGGTTGCCCGGCGCGCGGGCGAGCATCGCCTCGTACCGCGCGTCCTCGCCGTGGCCCCAGCCGCGCGCGGCGATATGGGCGGCCAGGCGCAGCCCCCACACCGCGGTCAGGACGGTGACCAGCAGCCGCCGTGTCCCGTCGCCGCCGTCACCGGCCGACACGGCGTACGAGACGAGCGCGACGGCCGTGAAGGCGAGGCCCCAGGCGATGTCCACGATCCGGTGCATCCCCTTGACGAGGGCGCACGCGAACGTGACGAGCATGACGGCGAGGGCCGTCGCGGCGGCGGCGCCGACCCCCTCCCCGAACGCGGCCCACGGGTAGCCGTTCACCGCTCCGTACCGCCCTGGTACCACTCACGGAGCGCGCCGGCCCGGCCGCCCGCGGGCATTCCGCTCTCCCCCGTGGCCGTCGGCCGTACGGCGAGGATCTGGTCGACGCCCATCCGGCGCTCCTCGAAGGCGAGCGCGGAACCGGCCAGGTAGAGCCGCCAGACCCGGGCTGTCTGGAGCCCGACCAGCGCGGCGAACTCGTCCCAGCGCTCCTCCAGCGTGCGGTGCCAGGCCCGGATCGTCCGGACGTAGTGCTCGCGCATCGCCTCCACGGCCCGTACCTCCAGACCCGCCCCCTCCAGCAGCGACACGGTGTCCCCCAGCGGGCGCATGTGCATGTCGGGGGCGATGTACGACTCGATGAAGGCACCGCCTCCGGGGGCCGTGGCGGCGCGCGACATCTGCTGGACCAGGACCCGGCCGCCGGGCCTGACCATCCGGTGCAGCAGCGCGGTGAAGGCGGGGTACTCGGCGTCGCCGACGTGCTCGCCCATCTCGACGGTGGACACGGCGTCGTGACCGCCGCCCTCGATGTCGCGGTAGTCGCACAGCCGTACCTCGACCAGCTCCTCCAGCCCCCGGGCCTTGACCTGGTCCCGGACGTACGCGGCCTGTTCCGCGGCGAGCGTGACGGCGGTGACCCGGGCCTTGAACTCCTCGGCCGCGTACAGGGTGAGCGATCCCCAGCCGCAGCCGATGTCCAGCAGCCGCGCGCCGGGGGTCAGCGCGAGCTTGCGGCAGATCAGCTCCAGCTTGTCGCGCTGGGCGTCGACGGCGCCGTAACCGGGTCCTTCCCCGGTCCAGTAGCCGCAGGAGTACGCCATCGTCTCGTCGAGCAGCAGCGCGTAGAAGTCGTTGGAGAGGTCGTAGTGGTGGCTGATCGCCGCCCGGTCCCTGGCCTTGCTGTGCACGGAACCGGTGAGCCTGGCCTGTGCGGCGGGCGCGGGCGGGCGCACCCCGACGGCGCCGAGGCTCAGCGCGGTACGGGCCGCCCTGACGCGCTCCGCGGCGGTGAGCCGGGAGGGACGCGGACCCCGGTCGCGCACGGCGCTCCCGAGGGTGCGCAGCCCGTCGGCGAGATCCCCCTCGATGTCCAGCTCGCCGGTGATGTACGCCTGGGCGAGGCCCAGTTCGTCGGGCTGCCAGAGCAGCCGGCGCAGGGCACGGCGGTTGCGGATCACCACGACGGGCGCGCCCTCGGGCCCGGCGACGGAGCCGTCCCAGGCGCGCAGCCGCAGCGGCAGCCGGCCGCCGAGGAGCTGTCCGGCGAGGGCGTGGAGGCGCGGGGCGGCGCCGTTGGCCGGCGCGGGCACCGGGAGGGGGGCCTTCCGGGTGGAGGTCATCGGGAGGTCTCCTTGGTCAGCAGCATCTGCTGCACATCGAGGTAGCCGGAGCGGAAGCCCGCTTCCGAGTAGGCGAGGTAGAAGGTCCACAGCCGGCGGAAGACGGCGTCGAAGCCGAGCGCGTCGACCTGTTCGGTCTGTTCGGTGAAGCGTTCGCGCCACAGCCGCAGCGTCTCCGCGTAGTGCGGTCCGAAGGTGTCCCGGTCGGTCACGCGCAGCGCGGTGCGGTCGGCGGTGATCTGTTCGATCGCCTCGACGGAGGGGCAGAAGCCGCCGGGGAAGATGTACTTCTGGATCCAGGTGTAGGTGTCGCGGCTGGCGAGCATCCGGTCGTGCGGCATGGTGATCGCCTGGAGGGCGATCCGGCCGCCGGGAGCGAGGAGCCGGTCCAGGGTCATGAAGTACTCGGGCCAGAACTCGGCGCCGACGGCCTCGATCATCTCGACGCTGACGACGGCGTCGAAGACGCCCTCCACGAGGCGGTAGTCGCACAGTTCGACGGAGACGCGGTCCTCCTGACCGGCCTCGCGGATCCGTTCGCGGGCCAGCGCGCACTGTTCCGCGGAGAGGGTGACGGTACGGACGCGGGCGCCGCGGGCCGCGGCGCGCAGCGCCAGTTCGCCCCAGCCGGTGCCGATCTCCAGCAGTGAGGTGCCGGGGCCGACCCCGGCCTCGTCCAGCAGCCGGTCGATCTTGCGGTGCTGGGCGGCGACGAGCAGCGAGCGGTCGGCGGGGAAGCCGCGGAAGAGCGCCGAGGAGTACGAGAGCGTGTCGTCGAGGAAGAGCGCGAAGAGGTCGTTGGAGAGGTCGTAGTGGCGGCTGATGTTGTCGCGCGAGCCCTCGGGCGTGTTGCGCTGCGCGGTGGGCTGCCGGGGCGCCCAGAGCCCGCGGAGCCGCTGGAGCGGCCGGGGGACGAGTTCGGCGAGGCGTTCGGCCATGACGGTCAGTACGCCGACCAGGTCGGGGGCGTCCCATTCGCCGGCCATGTAGGACTCGCCGAAGCCGATCAGACCGCCCGCGCCGATCCGGCGGTGGAAGGCGCGGGCGTCGTGGATCTCCATCAGCGGGCCGCCGAGGCCGATCGTCTCGCCTCCGTCGAACCGTACGCGCAGCGGGAGCCGGCCGAAGGCGTGCCGGACGAGCCGTTCCGCCACGGCCGTACGGAGCCACGAGGCGCGCGGCAGGGCCGCCACATCGGGCCAGCGCCGCGGGTCGGGGGCGGGGGCCGGGGCGGCCTGGGCGGCCGGGCGGGGGGAGCCGGGAGCGCCCGGGGACGGGACGGAAGCCGGGGAGACGGAGACGCTCACTGAAGACCCTCCTGGGGCTGGTGACGGGGACGGGGCTGGACGGGCAGCCCGCGCAGGTAGAGGCGGATGCCGTGGAAGCGGATGCCGGCGGAGACGACGGCGGTGGACCAGGGGTGGCGCAGAGCGGCGCGCACCAGGTTCCCGGCGGTGGCGGGGCGGCGTTCGCCCCGTACGGTCGCGGTGAACGGGCTGCCCTCGGGGCGTTCCAGACGGATGGTCAGGCGCAGCCGCTCGTCCGGTTCGGGCAGGCGCATGGTGTAGCCGCCGTCGACCGGGAAGAACGGCGAGACGTAGAACTCCTTGTCCACGGTGGCCGTCCCGGTGGTGTCGGGGCGCAGCAGGTAGCAGTGGCGTTCGCCGTAGGTGTTGTGGACCTCGGCGACGACGCACAGCGGGGTGCCGTCGGCGCGGTGGCACCAGAAGAGGCTGAGCGGGTTGAAGACATGTCCGAGGACCCGGGCGTGGGCGAGCATCGTCACCCGGCCGTCGGCCAGGTCGATGCCCTCGGCGGCGAGGAACGCCGTCAGCCCGGCGCGGATGGTGGGCCGGGTCCCGCCGAAGTGGTCGCGCGGGTCGAAGCGGGCGAGGGGGCGCAGCGGCCGGGGCAGCCGCGGCGGCCGGTCGGGGTCGATCAGCCACATGTAGGTGCGCAGGCCCAGGGTGTAGCGGCGCGGCGCGGTCCTGACGTGGCGGACGTCGCAGGGGTAGAGCGCGGGCACGACGGTGGTGGGCGCGGTGGCGCGGGCGCCGTCGTCGGGGTGGCCGCCGGTCACCATGTCACCCCCAGGGCCTCGGCCGCCGCCACGCCGGAGCGGCAGCCGTCCTCGTGGAACCCCCAGCCGTGGTAGGCGCCGGCGTACGCGGTGACCGGGCCGCTGAGCGAGGGCAGTTCGCGCTGGGCGGCCACCGACTCGGGGGTGTAGACCGGGTGTTCGTAGACCATGCGGGCGAGGACCCGGTCCTGGTCGACGCGGTCCGCGCCGTTCAGGGTGACCACATAGGTCTCGGGGGCGTCGAGTCGCTGGAGCCGGTTCATGTCGTAGCTGACCCGTACGGCGTCGGAGCCCGCGTCGCAGGCGGGCATCAGGTAGTTCCAGCAGGCGCGGGCGCCCGCGCTGCGCGGCAGCACCCCGGTGTCGGTGTGCAACTGGGTGGCGTTACGGGAGTACGGGAACGCCCCGAGCACCCGGCGCTCGTCGTCGGTGGCGTCGGCGAGCAGCCGCAGCGCCTGGTCCGGGTGGACGGCGATGACCACCGCGTCGTACCGCCGGGTGGTGCCGTCCCCGGTGGTCAGCTCGACGCCGTCGGCGTGGCGGCGTACGGACCGTACGGGGGTGGCGGTGCGGACGGCGTCGAGCCGTTCGCCGACGCGGTCGACATAGGCGCGCGAACCGCCGGTGACCGTCCGCCAGACCGGCGACCCCGAGATCGTCAGCAGCCCGTGGTGGGCGAGGAAACGGAAGAGGTAGCTGGCGGGGTAGCGCAGCGCGGTCCTGGCGTCGCAGGACCAGACGCAGGAGACCAGCGGGGTCAGGAAGTGGGAGAGGAAGTACGGCGAGAAGCGGCCCGCCGCGATGAACTCACCGAGCGTCCGCCCGTCTCCCGCGCCCTGTCCGTGTCCCCCGCCCTGTCCGTCTCCCCCGTTCCTCGCGCCTCCCCCGTCCTCCTCGGCGAGCAGCCGGCGGGCCGCCCGGTGGAAGCGGGGCACCTCGGTGAGCAGCCGCAGATAGCGCGGGCTGAGCGCGTTGCGCGGCTGGGCGAAGAGACCGGCGGCGCCGCGCGCCCCCGCGTACTCCAGTCCGCAGCCGTCGCACCGGACGGACATGCTCATGCTGGATTCCTGCGTCGGCACGTCCAGCTCTCCGAAGAGCCGCAGCAGAAGCGGATAGGTCCGCGCGTTGTGGACGATGAAGCCGGAGTCGACGTGGTGCGTCCGGCCGTCGGCCGAGCGGATGTCATGGGTGTGCGCGTGGCCGCCGAGCCGGTCGTCCGCCTCGTACAGCGTCACCTCGTGCGCGTCCCGCAGGACGTACGCGGCGGTCAGCCCCGCCACTCCGCCGCCCACCACGGCGGTACGCCGACGTTCCCCACTCATGCTGCTCCTCACCCTGGTGCGTCGATCGCCCTCGTCCGGCGATCCGGGCCTCGCGCACAGGTGCGGCGCGCGGCCTTCCTCACCTGGCATTCGGGGCGGCGCGGGCCGGGGATTGGTGCGTGGCGCGATCTTTCGCGGAGGACGCCCTGTTCCGGGTCCTGCGCCCCGGCCCTGCCGTCATCGGCGGTACTTCTTTTCATTCCTTCGGGTGTCCGACCAATCCGCCTTGCGTCCGGCCTCGAATGGCCGGTGTGAGCGAAGATCGGAAAGTGCCGGAACGAGGGGCCCGTCCACAGGACGGTCCGACAGCGCGCCTGCTGCACCGCGGACTCGGCGCGCTCGGCGGGCTGATCGCGGGCTTCTCCGCGCTGGCCGTGGCGGAGCTGGCCGCGGCGGCGGTCCGGCCCGAGGCGAGTCCTGTGACGGCGGTGGGCGGCGCGTTCATCGACCGCACTCCCCCGTGGCTCAAGGACTTCGCCGTACGGAACTTCGGGACCAACGACAAGCTGGTGCTCCAGCTCGGCATCGTGATCGTCCTGGCGCTCTTCGCGATGGCGGTCGGTGTGTTCGCGCTGCACCACCGGCGGGCGCGGACCTGAGGATCCGTGGGCTCAGCTCGTTCACCACGCCCAACAAGGACTTCTACCGGGTGGACACCGCGCTGGTGGTGCCGCGGGTCGACGCCTCCGACTGGCGGCTGAAGATCCACGGCAAGGGGGTGGCGCGCCCCCTCACCCTGAGCTTCGACGACCTGCTCCGGCGCCCGCTGATCGAACGGGACATCACGCTGACCTGCGTCTCCAACGAGGTGGGCGGCCCGTACGTGGGCAATGCGCGGTGGATCGGCGTACGCCTGTCCGACCTGCTGCGCGAGGCGGGTGTACGGCCGCCCTCGAAGGGCGGTCCCGCCGACCAGCTCGTGTCCCGCTCGGTGGACGGCATGACCATCGGCTCCCCGGTCGAGACGGTCATGGACGGCCGGGACGCGCTGCTCGCCCTCGGGATGAACGGCGAACCGCTGCCGTTCGACCACGGGTTCCCGGTCCGGATGGTGGTGCCCGGACTGTACGGCTACGTATCGGCCTGCAAGTGGCTCCAGGACCTGGAGCTGACCACGTTCGCCGACTACGACGCGTACTGGGTGAAGCGGAGCTGGTCGCGGCAGGCGCCGATCAAGACCGAGTCGCGGATCGACACCCCGCGCCCGTTCGCCAGTCCGAAGCCGGGCACCGTCCCGGTCGCCGGGGTCGCCTGGGCCCAGCACCGGGGCATCGCCCGGGTGGAGGTCAGGGTCGACGGCGGGACCTGGCACACGGCGCGGCTGGCGGCCCAGGACACCCGGGACACCTGGCGCCAGTGGGTCTGGGAGTGGCCCGCCACCACCGGCAACCACACCCTTGAGGTCCGCGCCACCGACCAGGACGGCTACACCCAGACCGATCGACGCGTCGGCACCGTCCCCAACGGGGCGACCGGCTGGCACTCGGTGGTCGTCGCGGTCACCTGACCCGCCTCGGCGCCGCCCCGGGGACCACTCCCTCCGGTCCCGTCCCATCCCAGAATCTCCCTCGACCCTTTTCAGTCCATTTCCACCTCATTCCGACCCTGCCCTACCCCCCGTGTGCCCGCATTCCGGCGAGCACCGTCCTTCCCAAGGAGATCCACCATGTTCACCACCCGTTTCCAGCGCGCCGCCCTCGCCGTCGTCGGTGCCGCCGTACTGCCGCTCGCCCTCACCGCCTGCTCCGGCGACAGCGGCAAGGACAAGGACACCGACTCCTCGGCGTCCTCCGCCGCCACCGACACGGCCGAGACCCCGGCGGACAACGCGGCGGGCACCGGCGACAAGCCCTTCGGCACGGCGTGTGCCTCGGTGCCGAAGTCCGGCGCGGGCTCCTTCGACGGCATGTCGAAGGACCCGGTGGCCACCGCCGCCTCGAACAACCCCGACCTCTCCACCCTGGTCACCGCGGTGAAGGAGGCCGGTCTGGTCGACACCCTGAACAACGCCAAGGACATCACCGTCTTCGCGCCGACCAACGAGGCGTTCGCCAAGATCCCCAAGGCCGACCTGGACAAGGTCCTCGCCGACAAGGCCATGCTGACCAAGATCCTCACGTACCACGTCGTGGGCGAGAAGCTGGACCCGAAGGCGCTGGAGAGCGGCACCTTCCCGACCCTGGAGAAGTCCACGCTGACCACGGCCGGTTCGGGTGAGTCCTACACCGTGAACGACACGTCGAAGGTCGTCTGCGGCAACGTGCCGACCGCGAACGCCACGGTCTACATCGTCGACACGGTCCTGATGCCGAAGATGTGATCCGGTCCCGCCGGACGGCGGGCACGGCGCGGGCCCGCACCCCCGGAAGGGGTG
>NZ_JBHZDA010000164.1:0-7970 GCF_042755665.1 Streptomyces sp. NPDC059142 | reverse complement strand
GGGCCACCCCCCCCCCCCCCCGGCGGGCCCGGACCGCCCGCGACGGGCCGCCCCCCGCGCGCGCCCCTTCGCGGGGAGAACGCCTGGGGCTGGTTCTTCGTCAGCCCCATGGTGATCGTCCTCAGCCTCTTCCTGGTGCTGCCGATCCTGATGGCGCTGTGGGTGAGCCTGCTGCACTGGGACGGGCAGTCCAACCCGTTCTCCGCCGACGCCGACTTCGTCGGTCTGGACAACTACCGGACGCTGCTCACCCAGGACGGTCTGGACCGTACGCTCTTCGCGACCGCCCTGCGCAACAACGCCTACTTCGTGATGCTGACGGTGCCGCTCCAGACCGGCCTGGCGCTGGTCCTGGCGCTGATCGTCAACCAGAAGATGCTGCGGGCGCGCGGCGCGCTGCGCACCACGTTCTTCTTCCCGTCGGTCACCAGCTCCATCGCCGTCTCCACGGTCTTCCTCTTCCTCTTCCAGGGCAGCGGGGCCGTCAACTCCCTGTTGTCGTGGATCGGGGTCAAGGGGCCGAACTGGTTCGCCGACCCGCGCGGTGTCCTCTCCCTGCTCCTGGGGGCCGTGGGCATCGTCGACCCGGACCACCCGACCGGGGTGCTCGCCGAGCACACCGCCATGGGGCTGTCGTGGTTCGAGTGGCTGTCGGGTCCGTCGGTCGCGATGTCCACGATCATCCTGCTGTCGGTGTGGACCACCTCGGGCACCTTCATGCTGATCTTCCTCGCGGCGCTCCAGGACATCCCGAGGGAGCTGGAGGAGGCCGCGGCGCTCGAAGGCGTGAACCGCCGCCAGCTCCTGCGGTACGTGACGCTCCCCGCGCTGCGTCCCGTGCTCTTCCTGGTCCTCACCCTGGGGCTGATCGCCACCTGGCAGGTCTTCGACCAGGTGTACGTGATGGGCCAGGGCGCCCCGGGCAACACGACGCTGACGCCCGCGTTCCTCTCGTACTCCTCGGGCTTCGACAACGCGGACTTCGGCCAGGGCTCGGCGATCGCGTTCATCCTGCTCGCCCTGATCCTCTGCCTCACCGCCTTCCAGCGCTGGGTGCTGCGCGAGCGCGGCGCCCGTACCAGGGGGAACCGACGTACCAGGAGGAACCGATGACCGCCTCGGGCACGCGTGTGCGCGACCGGGCCCGCCCCGTACTGCCCCGGTTCCCGCTGCCGCTGCGCGTGGTGGGGTACGCCCTGGTGATCGGGATGGGGCTGCTCTACCTGCTGCCGTTCGCGCTCCAGTTGGTGACCGGGTTCAAGACGGACCCGGACGCCGCCGCGCATCCGCTGGCGCTCATGCCGGTGACACCGACGACCGCCGCCTACCAGCGGCTGTTCGGGCTGAGCGAGTCCGCGGACGGGGTGCCGTTCCTGCGCTGGCTCTCCAACTCGACGCTGGTGGCGGTCCTGGTGACGACGGGGCGGGTGCTGTTCAACTCGATGGCGGGGTACGCGCTGGCGCGGCTGCGCTTCCGGGGCCGCTCGCTGCTGTTCGGCTTCGTCCTCGCCGTGATGGCGGTGCCCGGGGTGGCGCTGCTCATCCCGAAGTTCCTGGTGCTCAACACCTTCGGGATCTTCGACACGTACACCGGCATGATTCTGCCGCTGATGGTGGACGCGGCGGGCATCTTCATCATGAAGCAGTTCTTCGAGTCGGTGCCGCGTGAGGTGGAGGAGGCGGCGCGGGTCGACGGGGCTGGGGTGTTCCGCATCTTCTGGTCCGTCGTGCTGCCGATGGCGCGGCCCGCGCTGATCACCCTGACGATCCTGTCGTTCCAGGGGTCGTGGAACGAGTTCACGCACTTCCTGGTCGCCACGCAGTCCGCGCAGTACGAGACACTCACCACCGGTCTGGCGCGCTTCGTCTCGGGCGGGCTCGGCGGCGGTACGCAGTATCCGCTGAAGCTGGCGGCGGCGCTGCTCTCCACCCTGCCGGTGGCCGCGCTGTTCTTCTGCTTCCAGCGGTACTTCGTCAGCGGCGCCAACTCGGGGGCCGTCAAGGAGTAGCGCCGTGGAGGTGTGGCGCCGTCCCGGGCGGGGCGGGGGCGCGTAATCGGCCGATCCGGTGAATCACCACGGTCCCGCCGGTGACGTCCCCCGCCCCGCCCGCGCTCCGCTCGCGATGGTGTCGGGGGGCGCCCGCGTCCGTGCGGGCCCCGACGAGAGGGGGCGTGATGGGAGCGGAGCGCGTCGGCACCCGGCCGTCGGCACCACACACCGGACGGCTGGGGGATCCGTACCGCGGCACCTCGCGCGGTACGGGCGGGGTGCGGGCGCCGGTGGCGTCCGAGGAGGACATCATGGCGCTCCAGACGGCGGCGTCGCTGGAGAATCTGGCGGCCGGCACCTACCGGGCCTTCGCCCGGCTGCCGTTCGTCGCGAACGGCAACAGGACCCTGGCGGAGTTCGTCACCAGGACCGCCCGTCACCACGAGGAGCACGCCAAGGCGTTCAACGAGGCGGTGACCCGGGCCGGCGGCCGGGAGCAGAGCGGTACCGACCCGAAGTACGCGGCCGTGGTCCGCGAGGCGCTGCCGACCCTGCGGACCCCGGGGGACATGGTCGGGCTGGCGATCTCCCTGGAGGACGTCGCCGCGCAGACGTACACGAAGAACATCGGCCAGGTCAGCAGCGAGCCGCTGCGCCGGCTCTTCGGCTCGGTCGCCCCCGTCGAGGCGCAGCACCGCGCGACGCTGCTGGTGGTACGGGCGCTGCTCTCGGCCGGTGACGAACGGCTGATCGCGCGCCCCGCCGACGCGGGGAAGCTTCCGGCGGCGGTCGGCTCGGCCGGCCTCCCCGACGCGTTCCAGTCGACGGCCGACGCGTCGCCCGTCTCGGAAGGCGCGATCCGATGAGTACGGGTACGGGTACGGCGCCCGGCGGCGGGGAGCCGTCCGCCGGCGAGGACCGGCCGGGACCCGCGGACGCCGGACGCCGCCGGTTCCTGCGGGGCGCCGGATGCGCGGGGGCGGCGTTCGCGCTGGCGGGCTGCTCGGGCGGCGGATCCCCCGGCGGCGCGCCGGTCCCTGTCGCGGAGACGGCCGCGTACCCCGGAGATCTGCGGACCGTCGCGCTGGCGGCGGCGCTGGAGAACCAGGCGGTCGACACGTACCGCATGGCCCTGGCGGCGGCCGAGGCCGGCCGGCTGGGCGCCGTACCGCCCGCGGTGTCGGCCTTCCTCACCACGGCGATGGCCCACCACACCGACCACGCGAAGGCGTGGAACGCGGTGCTGGCGGACGCGGACCGGCCCGCGGTCACGGGGGTGCCGCTCTCCGACCGCGAGGAGGTCGCGACCGCGCTGCGCACGGCCCGGAACGTGGACGACGTCGCGGCGCTGGCGCTCCAGTTGGAGAGCCAGGCGGCCCAGACGTATCTCTTCTCGGCCTACAGCGTGCGGACCGACGCGGTGATCGGGACGGCGGCGGCGATCGCGCCCGTGGAGGCGATGCACGCGGCCGTCCTGCACTTCGTGCTGGGGCGCGCCCCGGTGCCGGACGCGTTCCTGCCGGTCCACCGGGCGGCACGGCCGACCCTTCTGACGATGTGAACAGGTCGCGGTGGGACAATGTGCCTGTCACACCGCATCACACCGCACCACATTTCAGCCACTTCAAGCACCTCAAGCACCTCACGCACTTCAAGCACCTCACGCACCTCACGCACCGAGATCGAGGCACCACCTTGCCGTTCGCACCGGCCGCCCGCGCGTCGGCGGCCCCCCTGCTCGCCCTGTCCCTCGCACTCGCGCTCACCGGCTGCGGCCCCACCGGGGACTCCCCGGGCAAGTCCGCGGACAGTTCCCCGGCCGCGAGCACGGGTTCGGCCTCCCAGGTGGAGCAGCCGAAGGCGAACGAGCCCTTCGACTACCAGCTCGGCGGGGCGTACGACCCGCCCGCCGGGGTGCGCACCGTCATCAGGGACCGTACGGCGAAGCCCGCGCCCGGGGCGTACAACATCTGCTACGTCAACGCCTATCAGACCCAGCCGGACGCCGTGGAGTGGTGGGAGGAGAACCATCCGGACCTGCTGCTGCGGGACCCGGACGGCGACACCGTCATCGACGAGGACTGGGACGAGCCGCTGCTGGACGTCTCCACCGCCGACCGGCGCGAGCGGCTGGCGGGCATCGTCGGCGGCTGGATCGACGGCTGCGCGCGGGACGGCTTCGACGCCGTCGAGGCGGACAACCTGGACTCGTATCTGCGTTCGGACTCCCTCCTCGACCGTGAGCAGGCGGTCGCCTTCGCCGATCTGCTGGCGGCGCGCGCCCACCGGGCGGGGCTGGCGATCGGCCAGAAGAACGCGGTGGAGATGAGCGGCTCGCGGGACGAGATCGGCTTCGACTTCGCGGTCGCCGAGGAGTGCGGGCGCTACGACGAGTGCGAGGAGTACGCCGACGCGTACGACGACAAGGTGCTGGTGGTCGAGTACCGGCGGCCCGACTTCACCTCGGCGTGCGAGAAGTGGGGCGACCGTCTGTCGATCGTGCTCCGTGACCTCGACGTCGTACCGGCGGGCGAACCGGGCCACGTCAACGCGCGCTGCTGACAGCCGTAGAGCATTTACCCCCGCCTCCGTACGCCCGTACGGGTGTGGTGCGGCGCGGCCGGGTCAGCGGCGGCGGAGCCACCGGGGCCAGCGAGGGGTCCGGCGGGGGCGGCGCGGGGGGAGGGCCGGGGCCGCCCCGGGGGGCCGGGCGGGGGCGTCCGTGTCGGCCGGGAGGCGCAGACCCTCCTTGTCGTAGCGGGTGGACGCGATCACCTCCACGAGCCGTTCCTCGTCGAAGTCCTCGGAGCCCCGCACATGCGGGACGAAGCCGACGAGCACCCCGTCCTCGACGACCTCGGCCCGCAGTCCCAGCTCCCCGTCGATGTCCCAGACGGCCTCACCGCCGTCGAAGAGGACGACCCGTACGCCGCACTGGTACACACCCAGGTGCGCGAGATGGGCCGGTACGCCCCGGGAGCGCAGCGACGACACGAGACGGCCGGCACGTTCCTCGTCCATCCGATGGCCATCTCCCTGTGCGGCGGTTAGGGGGGATCGGTCCTCAGGGATTCATGGTAGGCCGATTCGCCAGGATCTGGGCGGGCACGCGGTCGCCCGCCCAGCCGCTCACCTCCGGCTCGTCCAGTGAGCGCACCCACAGGTCGACCAGTGCGGCGGTGCGGTCGGCGGGCCACGGGCCGACACCCAGGATGCGCATCCCGGCCCGTTCCGCGGCCTCGATCCCGCAGTGGGAGTCCTCCACCGCGAGCGTGTCGGCCGGATCCGCGCCGCAGAGCCGGGCCGCGGTGAGGTACACGTCCGGGTGCGGCTTGGGTCTGATGCCCAGACCGTCGTCGGGTACGACGACATGCGCGAAGCTGTCGAGCAGTCCTGCGGTGGCGAGCGAGGACTCCACCACCTCTCTGGGGCAGTTGCTGGCGACGGCCAGCGGCGCGAACCTGGCCGTCTGTTCGACGAGCCGGCGCGCACCCGGCATGGTCAGGGGCCGGTCGGCGACCAGGGCGCCGAAGTGCGCGAGCAACCGTTCCGTCAGGTCGTGGCCCAGTTCGGGGCGGCCCGCCTCCTCGGCCATGAGTACGCCGCACTCCGTGTAGTGCAGCCCTTGGGCGCGCTCGGCGAACCCCGGCGCGGGGGAGAGTCCGAACTCGCGCAGGGCGCGGAGGCGCGCGTCCTGCCAGTGGCATTCGGTGTCCATGAGAGTGCCGTCACAGTCGAAGACGATGGCGGCGGGTGTCCAGGAAAGGATGCGTTGAGCTGTCATCCGATTGTTTCCGTTCAGGAGAGCCCTGACAGCGGTAGCGCCTGCCACCGCGTCGATGTGAATACACCGCGGGCGCGAGGGGCACCCGCGGGAAATGCGGGTGCGGTTCCAGGTGGGCGTCGTCACCTACGGCCTCGGAATGGAGGCCGGATCCAGCGACCACCGAAGAACATAACGATCGCTACGCTAGAGAGGGAAACATTGAGCAGTCAAGCGATCGCATTTAGTATCGCTATCTGCTTATTGGTATCCGAGCACCCCGAAAGCCTTCTGCTGACCGTCCTGGAAAAAGCGGAAAACGCAGGTCGCGTGGTGCGGAACGCAGAGCACGC
Source organism: Streptomyces sp. NPDC059142 (assembly GCF_042755665.1). NCBI lineage: Bacteria > Bacillati > Actinomycetota > Actinomycetes > Kitasatosporales > Streptomycetaceae > Streptomyces > Streptomyces sp. NPDC059142. The sequence goes on along the minus strand of NZ_JBHZDA010000164.1, from coordinate 1,863 downwards.
GGGCAGGCGGCGCGTATTCGATGAAGCGCGCCGTTTTCAGCCGACCGGCGGTAGGGCGCAGCAGCCTGCCCCGGGTCACAAAGGCCGCCGCCTGACGCGCGGCCTCCAGAACGATCATGCCCGGCAGATGGTCGGTCGCGTGGTCGAAGAAGTACGGATGCCTCATGTCCGCGGGTTCCACCAGGAGGGTGGCGCCGTCCGTGCCGATCACGACGTCGTGCGCGCCGCTCACCCCGACTCCCCCCGGCTCGGGGCGGATCCGGTCGGCGGGTCCGGCGGGCGCGGTGGCCTGTGTACGGCCCTCCCGTACGGCGGCGTACTGCTCGGGGCGGAAGAACCGGGCGCCGCCGCCGGCACGCGCGAAGTGGGCCCCGTCGGCGAGGTAGTCGACGTCGAGCCGGAGGCCGGTGACCGCGCCGTCGGCGTCGTACCGCACCGCGCTGACGGCTACCCGGCAGGTGACGCCGGTGGCGCCGGAGACCAGTCGCGGTTCGCTGGCCGGGTCGGTCTCGAAGAACAGGTCGGTGATGACCAGGTTCGCGGACGGCGGGATCCCGAAGTACCGCAGGGGGATGTAGATACCGAGCTGGCGCAGGGTCTCGACGATCATCAGCGGACTGTGCAGTTCGCCGCCCCCGCGCGGGAAGGTCGGATGGGAGCGCGGCCAGGAGGCCGCGGCCTCGAATCCGCCGCCCCTGGCCCGCCGGACGTCGGTGAGCAGCACCTCGGCGACGGAGGCGCGGTGCACCAGCTCACGGGCGACGGTGCGCGACCAGGAGAGCGGTCTGTCGTACCCGTCGATATCCACCGATGTGTTCATGCGACCAGAACATCGTAATTCTGATGCCGACGCACCCGCTCCCGCCCCGGGGGAGCCCCGCCGGAGGCCTCCGGTAAAGGCGCTAGATTGCCTACCGTCAGGTGACGGAACGGCAATTCGGGGTACACATGCAGGTACGGGCGGAGCAGGTACGGGCGAAAACGACGCGGAGGTTTCTGCTGGAGGCCGCGGCACGCCTGTTCGATGAACGAGGTTATGTCGGAACAAGCATTAGTGATATCAGCACACAATCAGGCCGTACCAGTGGGGCAATTTATTTTCATTACGCCAGCAAGGAGAATCTCGCGCTCGCCATCGTGCAGGAGCATTTCGCCGCCTGGCCCGAACTGATCGGCCGCTACCGGTCGGCGGAATTCCCCGCACTGGAGCGACTGGTCGCACTCAGTTTCGATGTGGCCAGGGCGTTCCGTGACGATGTGGTGATCCGCGCCGGCTCCCGGCTCTGGGCGGAGCGCAGCGCGATCGATGTCACGCTGCCGCGCCCGTTCGTGGGCTGGCTGGAGACCGTCACCGGACTGCTCGAAGAGGCGCGCGAGGAGGGGGCGCTCGCCGAGGGGATCGCCCCGGACATGGCCGCGCACGGACTGGTCTGCGCGTTCTTCGGGCTGCACACCGTCTCGGACGCGCTGGAGGGGCGCCGCCAGATCGAGGAGGGGCTGCACGATCTGTGGCTGCTGCTCCTGACGGCGCTCCAGCCGGAGTGCGACGCGCGGGCGCTGATCGGCCGGGCGCGCGAACAGAGTGAGCGCAAGCGCCCGGCCGAGGCTCCGGTCGCCGTCATGGAGGAGACCCCGGGGAAGCATCCGGGGAAGACCAAGGCGGCGCCCCCGGGGACGACCCCGCGGAAGAGGAAGCCCGCGGCGAAGAGCGAGGGGCGGCGCGCCGCCCTGGCCGCCGTCCCACCAGGTCACCGGAGGGAAGGCGCCGGATAGTTAGCCGAGGAATCAGTTCATGCAGAAAACCAGAGCGCACGGGGCACGACCCAAAACAGGCCCCACGAAAGAAAGGCTAGGTTGGTGTGA
>NZ_JBHZDA010000163.1:6187-8150 GCF_042755665.1 Streptomyces sp. NPDC059142 | reverse complement strand
GCCGGAAGGCCGTCCCCGGCCCCTACGCGTTCCCCGGCCCCATCCCTCTCCTCGCTGCCGCCCCGGTGCCCTCTCGCCGCCGGATCCGCAGGAATTATTGTGCAACTAATGTTGCGCAACTTTTCTTTTCTGTCTACGGTCAGGGCCATGGCAGACCAGGAACGGCGCAGGATCACCGATCTCGCCACCCTCAAGGCCCTCGGCCACCCCCTGCGGCTCAGCCTCTACCGGGCGCTCTTCGTCGCCCGCCGGGCCACCGCCTCGCACCTCGCCGACCAGGTCGACGAGGCCGTCGCGCTCGTCAGCTACCACCTGCGCAAACTCGCCGAGCACGGGCTCATCGTGGAGGCCGAGCGGCAGGGGGAGGACGGGCGCGAGCGGTGGTGGCGGGTCGCCTCCGAGGGGGTGAGCTGGGGGCACGAGGACTTCGACGACGCGCCCGAGGAGGTCGCCGCGTACAGCGCCGTCGGCCGCCTCGTCTTCGAACAGCGCGCCGCCCAGTACCGCGCCTTCCTCGACAGCCAGAGCGCCTGGCCCTCCGAGTGGCGCACCGCCTCCCTCAGCAGCGAGTACCTGGCCCCGCTCACCGCGCAGGAGCTGGAGGAGTTCAACCGGGAGCTGCACGAGCTGGCGATGCGCTACCAGAACCGCGGGCGCGCCTCCGAGGACGCGGGGGACACCGCGGGGCGCGAGACCGTCGCGCTCCACCTGTACGGCTTCCCCTTCCGCACCTGAGAGAGGACGGCACCGCCGTGAGCGCACCCCTCAGACCGATACCCGCCCCTTCCACCGCCCCCGTCGCCCCCACTGCCCCCGCCGTCGGGCGCCCCGCCCACCGGGACGCCAACGTGCTGCGCTGGCTCGCCGCCTACACCGCCTCGACGGTCGGCGACAACGTGTACTTCATGGCGCTGTCCTGGGCCGCCGTCCGCGGCGGCAGCCCCGCGCAGGCCGGGCTCGTCCTCGCCGTCGGCGCCGTCCCCCGCGCCCTGCTGATGCTCGGCGGGGGAGTGATCGCCGACCGCTTCGGGCCACGCCGGGTCGTCATCGGCGGGGACGCCGTCCGCTGCGCCGTCATCCTGGGCGTTGCCTTGGCGCTGCTCTTCACCACCCCCGCGCTCTGGGCGCTCCTCGCGGTCGCCCTGGTCTTCGGCGCCGTCGACGCGCTCTTCCTGCCCGCCGTCGGCGCCCTGCCGCCCCGGATCACCACCCCCGGCCAGCTCGCCCGCGTCCAGGGGCTGCGCGGTCTCGCCCAGCGGCTCGCCGGGGTGACCGGGGCGCCGCTCGGCGGGCTCGCGGTGGCGCTCGGCGGACCCGCGGCCGCGTTCGCCCTCGCCGGGGCGCTCTTCGCCCTGTCGCTGCCGCTGCTCATCGCCGTACGCATGCGGCCGGGACCGGCCGGGGACCCGGCGGACGGTGCCCCGGACACCGGGCCCGGGGCCTGGGCCGAGCTGCGGGACGGGCTGCGCCACCTCCGCCGCCACCGGGTGCTCGCCCCGCTCATGGCCACCGTGGCCGTCGGAGAGCTGGGCTTCGTCGGACCGCTCAACATCGGGCTCACGCTCCTCGTCCAGGAACGCGGCTGGGGCGCCGACGGCATGGGATGGATCGTCGCGTCCTTCGGCGCCGGCGCCGGCCTCAGCGCCCTGCTGCTGACCGTACGGGGACACGTACCGCGCGCCGGACTCGTCCTGTCCCTCGGGCTGTGCGGCGGAGCCGTCTGCGTCGCCGCCGTCGGATACGCCCCGTCCGTCCCGTACGCCGTGGTCGCGGGCGCCCTGATCGGACTGCTCGCCGGGCTGGGCGGCGCGCTGTGCGCGGCGCTCCTCCAGACCACCGCCGAGCCCGGCGAATTGGGGCGGGTGACCCCCCTGTCGGCCCCGGTGACCCGCGGGGGGGGGGGCGCGCGGGGGGGGGGGCGGGGGGGGGGCGGGGGGCGGGGGGGGGGGGGGGCGCGGGTGGC
>NZ_JBHZDA010000163.1:0-6177 GCF_042755665.1 Streptomyces sp. NPDC059142 | reverse complement strand
CCCGAGTTTCAAAAAGTCCTCGGGGCCACGTTTTTGTTTATCACAGACAGGCTGGCCGCGGCGCACCACCACCCCACCCCCCACCCGGCCTATCTGGGCCGGGTCACCTCCGTGTCGACGCTCGTCACCCTCGGGATCGCGCCCCTGTGCTACCCGGTCGTCGGCGCGGCGGTCGGCCTGTGGGGCGCGGGCCCGGTCTTCCTCGCCTGCGCCGCGATCTGCGCGTCCGGAGGCGTCATCGGGCTCTGCTCGACCCCACTGCGCCGGGCCGAGCTGCCGCACTGAGCCGGCCGCCCGTCCCCGCGCTCCGGAACGCCCCCGTACCCGCGCCCCCGTACCGACCTGCTACGCGATGCCCAGCTTCGCGTCCCTGACCCGCTCGACCGCTTCCTTGTCGCCCGCCAGCTCCACCCGGGCCGCCTCCTGCCGTCCCGACACGAACAGCAGCAGCTCGCCGGGCTCGCCCGTCGCCGTCACCACCGGGGTGCCCCGGTGCGCCACCGCCGTCTGGCCGTCCGGGCGGCGCAGGACCAGGCCCACCGGGGACTTGCGGCCCATCATCCGGCCGCCCTTCTCCAGCCGTGACCAGAGGGTGTCGGCGAAGACCCGGTCCACCTCACGGGGCGTCCAGTCGGGCTGCGCCCGGCGGACGTCCTCCGTATGGATGTAGAACTCCACGGTGTTCGCCGCCTCGTCGAGCTGCTTGATGCCGAGCGGCGACATCCGCGGCGGACCCGACCTGATGAGCTGGATCAGCTCCTCGTACGGCTTCGCGACATACTCGGCCTGCACCCGCTCCAGCCGGTTCCTGAGCGCGGCCAGCATCATCCCGCCCGCCGCGTCGGGGCGGCGCTCGCGCACCACCACATGGGCCGCCAGATCGCGGGTCAGCCAGCCGTCGCAGAGCGTCGGGGCCTCGGGGCCCGCCGCCTCCAACAGGTCGGCGAGCAGAAGTCGTTCACGCTTGGCATGGGTCGACATGGGTCCAGCGTACGGCGGCGCCCACCCGTCCGCCCAGTGGACGCCCGGTCCGGCGTACAGCGCGGGCGCGGCACAATGGCCGTATGACCAGCACGAGCGGGGCCCCGTCCCCGGCCGGAGGGCTCGACCCCGCCATCGCCGACCGTCTCAAGCGCAGCGCCGACGGCCTGGTCCCGGCGATCGCCCAGCAGTACGACACCGGTGAGGTGCTGATGCTCGGCTGGATGGACGACGAGGCCCTGCACCGCACCCTGACCACCGGCCGCTGCACCTACTGGTCCCGCAGCCGCCGGGAGTACTGGGTGAAGGGGGACACGTCCGGCCACGTCCAGCACGTGAAGTCCGTCGCCCTGGACTGCGACGCGGACACCGTCCTCGTCCGGGTCGACCAGGTGGGCGCCGCCTGCCACACCGGCGCGCGCACCTGCTTCGACGCCGACGTCCTGCCCCTCGGGCCGGCCGACGGGCGCGTCTGACCGGGTCCGCCCGCACGCCTCCTCCCGCACGCCCCCCGCACGCCCCTTCCGCACGCTCCTTCCCCGTACGCGCCAACGAGTAGGGTCAGCCGCCATGGACCTTGAGACCTTCCGCAAGCTGGCGGTGGACCGCCGTGTCATCCCCGTCAGCCGGCGCCTTCTCGCGGACGGCGACACCCCGGTCGGCCTGTACCGCAAGCTCGCCGCCGAACGCCCCGGCACCTTCCTGCTGGAGTCCGCGGAGAACGGCCGCTCCTGGTCCCGCTACTCGTTCATCGGCGTACGGTCGGCCGCCACCCTCACCGAGCGCGACGGACGGACGCACTGGCTGGGCACCCCGCCCGTCGGAGTCCCCGTCGACGGGGACCCGCTGGCCGCCCTGCGCGCCACGGTGGAGACCCTGCACACCCCCCGTGACCTGGCCTCCGGCATGCCGCCCTTCACCGGCGGCATGGTCGGCTACCTCGGGTACGACATCGTGCGCCGGCTGGAGAAGGTCGGCGACCACGCCCGCGACGACCTGCGCATCCCCGAGCTGACCATGCTGCTCACCTCGGACCTCGCCGTCCTCGACCACTGGGACGGCTCCGTCCTGCTGATCGCCAACGCGATCAACCACAACGACCTCGACACCGGGGTGGACGAGGCGTACGCGGACGCCGTCGCCCGGCTCGACGCGATGGCCGCCGACCTCGACCGGCCGTGCCACGCGCCCGCCGCCGCGCTGCCCGCCTCCGAACTGCCCGAGTTCACCGCGCTGTGGGGCGGCGGCGCCTACCAGGACGCCGTCGAGGACATCAAGGAGCGCATCAGGGCGGGCGAGGCGTTCCAGGTCGTCCCCTCGCAGCGGTTCGAGACGCCCGTCACCGCGAGCGCGCTCGACGTCTACCGGGTCCTGCGGGCCACCAACCCGAGCCCGTACATGTACCTCTTCCGCTTCCCCCCCACCGGGAGCGGGGCCGCCTTCGACGTCGTCGGCTCCAGCCCCGAGGCGCTCGTCAAGGTCGAGGACGGCCATGCGATGGTCCACCCCATCGCCGGCACCCGGCCGCGCGGCGCCACCCCGCAGGAGGACCAGGCGCTCGCCGACGAACTCCTCGCCGACCCCAAGGAGCGCGCCGAGCACCTGATGCTCGTCGACCTCGGCCGCAACGACCTCGGCCGGGTCTGCGAGCCCGGCAGCGTCGAGGTCGTCGACTTCATGTCCGTCGAGCGGTACTCGCACGTCATGCACATCGTCTCCACCGTGACCGGCCGGGTCGACAAGGGCCGTACCGCCTTCGACGTACTGACGGCCTGCTTCCCCGCCGGCACCCTCTCCGGTGCGCCCAAGCCCCGCGCCCTCCAGATCATCGACGAGCTGGAACCCACCCGGCGCGGTCTCTACGGCGGCTGCGTCGGCTATCTCGACTTCGCCGGGGACTCGGACACGGCCATCGCCATCCGTACGGCGCTGCTGCGCGACGGCACGGCCTACGTCCAGGCGGGCGCGGGCGTCGTCGCCGACTCCGACCCCGTCTCCGAGGACACCGAGTGCCGCAACAAGGCGGCGGCGGTGCTCCGCGCCGTCCACACCGCGAACCGGATGGGCGGCGCCTGACGCCCGCACGGTGCCCCGGGCTCCGGGGGATCCGCGGCGGTAAGGGATAGTGGAAGGCGTGAGTGCCGTACCCGTACCCCAGCCCCGTACCGCCGCAGGCCCCGCGGCCACCGACACGCGCGGCGGCCGCCGCAGTCTCGCCGCGGCCCTGCTCCTCGGCGCCCTCGGCGCCGCCGTGGTGCTGATCGCCTCCGGCCAGACCTGGGCGGAGGGCGCCGCGGCCGTCGGCGGCGGCACGTTGCCGCTCGACGCCGAAGGACGGGACATCACCGGCGTTCCCGCCGCCCTCGCCATCGTCGGGCTCGCCGCGCTCGTCGCCGTCTTCGCCGTCCGCCGGGCCGGGCGGCTGCTCGTCTCCGCGCTGCTCGCCCTGAGCGGCGCGGGCGCCGCGCTCGCCGCGTTCCTCGGCGCCTCCGACAGCGCGGCGCTCGACGACAAGGCCGCGCGGACCACCGGCGACACCGCCGCCACGATCTCCGGGCTGAGCCACACCGCGTGGCCCTACGTGACCGCGGGGGGCGGCGTGCTGATCCTGCTCGCGGGGGTCCTCGCCCTCGTGTACGGCAGCCGCTGGCCCGCCATGTCCGGCCGGTACGAGCGGCCCGGCCAGGCCGCCGCGGCCGGCTCCGGCGGCGCCCCCGGGCGGGGCCGCGCCGCCCGCACGGCGCCCGTGGTCGACCCCGACCGGCCCGAGGACCTGTGGAAGGCCCTGGACCGCGGCGAGGACCCGACCCGCGAGAGCTGACTCACACCGGGCCACCCCCGGGAACGTTCCGGCCCGCGCATGCGGGACAATATGGCGTGAGCGTCCGACTCACCCGGCGCATCCGGCGCAACAGCAACGAGGAGCAACTCATGGCGGGCAGCAGCCACGGACACACCCCGGCGGCCTGGACCGGCGTCACCATCGCCTTCATCGGCTTCTGCGTCTCGGGAGCGGGCATGGTGGCCGTCAACTTCCTCGCGTTCTACGGCGGCCTCGCCGTCGTCGTGGTCGGTGGGATCGTGGGCATGGCGATGAGCGCCGCGGGCATGGGCATGCCCAAGGAGTCGCCGGAGCTGGCCGCGGCCCGCAACGCGGCGGCGAACAAGCAGGTCAACCTCCGCTCCGAGGACATCAGGGCGCAGATCCTGTCCCGGACCGAGGCGCACGAGACGCACCAGGTCCCCGCGCCGCTCACCGGCCAGGCGCAGGCCCAGACCGTCTGACCCGCACCCCGGCGGGCCGCCGCACCCGACGCAGTCCGGCGAGGCCGGGCTGCGTCTTTCCGTGGGACCGGCGACAATCACCGCGTGGACCACGCCCCGAACCCCCGGAACCCGCCGCACGCCGGGCCGCCGCCGCACCCGTCCGCGTACGGGCCGCGCGCCGCGTACGGCCCGTACCCGCCGTACGAGGTACCCCAGTCCGCGTCCCGGACCCGACGGCTGCTGACGCCGCTCGCCACCCTCGCCGGGATCGCCGGCGCGTTCACCTACGTCGGCCTGGTCGACCCGAACGAATCCGGCCACTACCCGCCCTGTCCGCTCTACAGCCTCACCGGTCTGTACTGCCCCGGCTGCGGCGGACTGCGCGGCGCCCACGCCCTCGCCCACGGCGATTGGCCCACCGCGCTCGGCGACAACGCGCTGGCCTTCGCCGGCTACGGGATCTTCGCCGTCCTCTGGGTGATCTGGGTGGTGAGAGCCGGAAAGGGACTGCCCCTGCGCATCACCCAGCGGCCCCTGTGGTGGTGGACCCTCGGCGCGGTCCTCCTGGCCTTCAGCGTCGTCAGGAACCTGCCCTTCGGGGCGTGGCTCGCGCCCTGAGGGGCCACGGGAGAGGCGCGCGCGGCCGCCCGGATGCGAGCCCTTCGGCCACTTCCGGCTAGCATCGGGAGGACCGGACACGACGACATGGCCGAACAGGGCCCGATGGCGGCCCCGGCCACCGTCGGTACGATCCGTAACTGAACCGCACCCGTCCCGGAAGGGGGCCGCTCGCGTGAGTGTGCTCGACGAGATCATCGACGGCGTACGCGCCGACCTCGCAGAGCGGCAGGCGCGCGTCGGCCTCGACGAGCTCAAGGAGCGCGCGGCCAAGGCGCGCCAGGCCAAGGACGGCGTCGCCGCGCTGAGCGGCGAGGGCGTCCAGGTGATCTGCGAGGTGAAGCGCTCCAGCCCGTCCAAGGGCGCGCTCGCCGCGATCGCCGACCCCGCCGCGCTGGCGGCCGACTACGAGGCGGGCGGCGCCGCCGTCATCTCCGTACTGACCGAACAGCGCCGCTTCGGCGGTTCGCTGGCCGACCTGGAGGCCGTCCGCGCCCGGGTCGACATCCCCGTCCTGCGCAAGGACTTCATCGTCACGTCGTACCAGCTCTGGGAGGCGCGCGCGCACGGCGCCGACCTGGTGCTGCTGATCGTCGCCGCGCTCGAACAGCCGGCGCTCGTCTCGCTGATCGAGCGGGCCGAGTCCATCGGGCTCACCCCGATCGTGGAGGTCCACGACGAGGACGAGACCGAGCGGGCCGTCGACGCCGGAGCGAAGATCATCGGGGTCAACGCGCGCGACCTGAAGACCCTCAAGGTCGACCGCTCCACGTTCGACCGGGTCGCCCCGGAGATCCCGGCCGGCATCCTGAAGATCGCCGAATCGGGGGTGCGCGGGCCGCACGACCTCATCGCCTACGCCAACGCCGGGGCCGACGCCGTACTCGTCGGCGAGTCCCTGGTCACCGGCCGTGACCCGAAGTCCGCCGTCGCGGACCTCGTCGCCGCCGGCGCGCACCCCGCGCTGCGGCACGGGAGGGACTGACCCCGCCCATGCCCGCCGACGCCCGCTCCGCAGCCGCCACGTCCGACACCCACGCGCCCCTCGCGCGCGGGTGCCGCCCGCGTGGCTGCCGCGCGCCGGCCCGGCGGGTGCACGGACGGCGGGTGCGGTACGTGATCGGCGACGAGCCCGGCCAGGTCAACGGAATGCGATGGCGCCCCTGACCGCGCCCGGGCCCTCCACGCACCGACCGGTGCGCCGGGGCCCCGGCGCGGTGTGGGGCGGATCCCGGAGATTGCCCCGCCGGGGGGGTGAGGGCCCACCCCGGGGACCCACGGTGGCGGAAGACCTTGGGGAGCTGTGGTTAA
>NZ_JBHZDA010000162.1:0-8532 GCF_042755665.1 Streptomyces sp. NPDC059142 | reverse complement strand
GGGGTGGCGCGCCGCCAGGATCACCCACGACCCCGACCCGATCGGCGTGATGGACGCGCCGACCGAGGGCGAGGCGGCCCTCGACCACCACGGACTCGCCCCCTGCCCGGTCCTGCGGCGCGCCTTCCCCGGCACGCCCACCCCCGTCACCCGCGCCCGGCTGTACGTGAGCGCGCGCGGGCTGTACGAGATCCGCCTCAACGGCACGCGGGTCGGCGACGCGGAACTCGCCCCCGGCTGGACCGACTACCACCACCGGATCCAGTACCAGACGTACGACGTGACGGAGCTGGTCCGGAGCGGCGAGAACGTGCTCGCCGCGACCGTCGCCGACGGCTGGTGGAGCGGATTCGTCGGCTTCGAACCCCGCAGGGCCGGCGCCCACTACGGGACCACCCCCCAGCTCCTGGCCGAACTGCACCTGGTCGACGCCACCGGACGTACCACCAGAATCATCACCGACCACACCTGGCGCACCCGCACAGGAACGATTCGCCACGCCGACCTGCTCATGGGCGAATGCCACGACCTGCGCCACTCGGCCGACGGCTGGGACCTGCCCGGCTACGATGACCGGGACTGGTCGCCCGCGCGGGTCACCGACACCGACCACGCGCTGCTCGTCGCCGCCCCCGACGAACCCGTACGCGCCACCGCCGAACTGCCTCCCCGCACGGTCACCCGGCTCCCCGACGGCGTCCACGTCGTCGACTTCGGCCAGAACCTCGCCGGGCGCGTACGGCTGCGGGTCGACGGACTCGCCCACGGCGCGCGGGTGACGGTGCGCCACGCCGAGGTGCTGGACGCGACCGGCCGGCTCTACACCGCCAACCTGCGCACCGCCGCCGCCACCGACCTGCTGATCGGCGACGGCCGCGCCCGCACCGTCTTCGAGCCGCGTTTCACCTACCACGGCTTCCGCTACGCCGAGATCAGCGGCCTCGACGAGCTGGCCGCGCCGGACGTCGTCGCCGTGGCCCTGCACAGCGACACGCCGTGGGCCGGCTCGTTCGACTGCTCCGACCCCGACATCCGCCGGCTCCACACCTGTGTCACCTGGGGCCAGCGCTCCAACTTCGTCAGCGTGCCCACGGACTGCCCGCAGCGCGACGAACGCCTCGGCTGGCTCGCCGACGCCCAGGTCTTCCTGCCGACGGCCGCGCTCAACGCCGATGTCGCCGCGTTCTTCACCAAGTGGCTGCGCGACGTGGACGACGCCCGTACCCCCGACGGCGGCTTCACCAACGTCGCCCCGCGCCTCGTCGGTGTCGCCGACGAGGGCGCCCCCGGCTGGGCCGACGCGGGTGTCATCATCCCCTGGCACCTCTACCGCACCTACGACGACCCGCGCTTCCTCGCCCGCGCGCTGCCCGGCATGTGCGCCTGGGTGGAGCTGATCCGCCGTCACAACCCCGATCTGATCTGGCGCCACCGCGTCGGACCGCACTTCTCCGACTGGCTCGCCCCCGGCACCCCCACCCCGCGCGAGGTGGTCGCCACCGCCTACTTCGCGCACAGCGCCCACCTCACCGCACGCGCCGCCGACGTGCTCGGCCACCACGACCTCGCCCGCGACCACCACCGGCTGGCCGCCGCCGTGAGGGCCGCCTTCGGCGACGCCTTCGTCACCCGCGCGCCCGGCCCCGACAGCGGTGAGGACAGGGGGCCGAACGGGGTGAAGGACCCGGGCACGGACGGGGACACCGACACCCTGCGGATCGCGGGCGACACCCAGACCGGCTACCTCCTCGCGCTCGCCTTCGGCCTGCTGCCCGAGGAGCACACCGGCGCGGCCGCCCGGCGCCTCGCCCATCTGGTCGAGGCCGCGGGCCCCGGGCTCGTCACCGGCTTCCTCGGGGTCGCGCTCGCCGCGCCCGTCCTGGACGCGTACGGCCGCGCCGACCTCGCCCACGCCCTGCTGCGCCGTACCGAGGTGCCCTCCTGGCTCTTCCCGCTGCACCACGGCGCCACCACGATCTGGGAGCGCTGGGACGGCTGGACCCCCGACGCCGGTTTCCGCGCCCCGGCGATGAACTCCTTCAACCACTACGCGCTCGGCTCGATCGGCGAATGGCTCTACCGGGGCGTCGCCGGACTCGACCAGAGCGCCGACTCCACCGGCTACCGGCGGCTGACCGTACGCCCCGCCCCCGGCGACCTCACCCACGCGAGCGCCCGGTACGAATCGGTCCGCGGCACCGTCGCCGTCCGCTGGGAGCGGCAGGGCGACACCTTCGCGCTGCGCGTCCGGGTGCCCCCGGGCGCCACCGCCGAGGTCCACGTCCCCACCACCGACCCCGCGTCCGTCCGCGAGTCCGGCGAGGTGCCCGTGGACGGCCCGCACCTCACCCGCGCCGGGACCGCCCCCGGCCGCGCCGTCTACCGCGTGGCCTCCGGCGTCTACCGCTTCACCGCCGCCTACGTACCGGCGGGGCCACCGGCGCGCGGCCCGCACGCCTACGCCGCGCGCGTCAGCACACCAGGTCCGGCGGCGCCCTCGTACGCCGGTCCCCACGAGGAGGAGACGACATGACCACGGGTTCCCGCATCCCGCCCCTCCCCGGCACGGTCGGCCGCCGAGGGTTCCTGCGGATGGGCGGCGGCGCGGCGGCGCTCGCCGCGCTCCCCCCGGCCCTCACCGCGTGCGGGGGTTCGAGCGGTTCCGGCGACGGCAAGATACGGGTCGTCGGCGTCGCCGACCAGCAGAAACCCGTCGAGGAACTGGTCGCCGCCTACCGGAAGAGCCACCCCGGCACCGCCTTCGCCACCTCCTTCGCCCCCACCGACCAGGTCCAGACCGTCGTCCGAACCCAGCTCGCCGGCGGCAACGCGCCCGATGTGCACGTCCTGTTCCCGGGCAGCGGCAGCGCCATGTCCATGGTCGAACTCGCCAGGGCGGGGCTGCTCGCCGACCTCTCGGCGCAGAAGTGGACCCAGGGCATACCCAAGAACTTCGACGCCGCCTACCGCCACGAGGGCAAGACCTACCTCTACTCGGCGGGCAGCAGCGTCATCGGCGCCATCTACAACAAGAAGACCTTCACCGCGGCGGGCGTCCGGCCGCCCACCACCTGGAGCGAACTCCTCGACGTCTGCACCACGCTGAAGGCCAAGGGCATCGTGCCGATCGCCCTCGGTGCCCAGACCGCCTGGGTCACCCAGCTCATCACCTACGCGCTCGTCCCCAACGCGGTCTACGCCCGCACCCCCGGCTTCGACGCCGACATGGCCGCCGGACGCACCACCTTCGCCGACTCCGGCTGGGCCGACGCGATGGGCAAGTACAAGGAGCTTCAGACCAAGGGCTTCTTCAACGACAACCCCAACGGCACCACCTTCGAGCAGCAGACCTCGCTCGTCGCGAGCGGCAAGGCGGCCATGGCCGTCCAGGTCTCCGCCGTGCTCTCGACCTTCCGCGACGCCACCAGGACCCCCGACGACCTCGGCATGTTCCCCTTCCCCGGCGGTGACGACCCGGCCCGCCTCTGGATACCCGCCGGCATCGTCGTCGGGCTCGGCGTCGCCGCCCACGCCAAGAACCCGGACAAGGCCAAGGCGTTCGTGGAGTTCCTCGGCCGCCAGGAGAACATCAACGCCTGGGCGAAGGCCGTCTCCGCGATCCCCTTCCAGCGCGACGCGTCGACCGAGATCGACCCCGTGCTCCAGGAGTTCCTGCCGATCATCGACGACGACCGCGCCGTCCCCTTCATGGACCAGTCCTGGCCCAACGCCGAGGTGCAGCCCGCCCACTTCGCCGCCGTACAGGAACTGCTCGCGGGCAGGACCGACGTCAAGGGCGCGCTGGCGCAGCTGGACACGGCCTACGGCAAGACCTCGTGAACGATGTGTCCGGGCGGACCACGCCCGGCCCCCGGCCGCCGTCCCCCGCGACCGCCGGGACCCACGAGACCCCGGACCCCGCCGGCCCGGCGCGTACCGCCCGACGGCGCCGCGACGGCACCGTCCCGCCCTGGGGCTTCGTCGTCCCCGCGCTCCTGGTGTACGCCGTCGTCGTGCTCTACCCGAGCCTCGCCGGCGTCGTCTACGCCTTCACCGACTGGTCCGGAATCGGCGGCTTCTCCTTCGTCGGCCTCGACAACTTCCGTACCCTGCTGGACGACCGGCGCGCCCTGGAATCCGTCAGCAACACCCTGCTGCTCACCGTCGCCGTGGTCGTCGTCCAGAACGCCGTCGGACTGCTGCTCGCGCTCGGCGTGCACGCCAACATCCGCTCACGCTCCCTGCTCCGCGTGATCTTCTTCGCGCCCGCCGTGGTCAGCCCCGTCATGGTCGCCTTCCTGTGGAAGTACGTCTACAACCCCGACGACGGCGCCGGACTCAACGGGATCCTCGGCGCCCTCGGCCTCGGCGGACTGCGCCAGGACTGGCTCGGCAACCCCTCCCTCGCGCTCTGGTCCGTCGCCGCGATGGTCGTGTGGCAGTACGCGGGCTACTCGATGGTCATCTTCCTCGCGGGGCTCCAGGGCGTACCGGCCGAACTCCACGAGGCCGCGCGGATCGACGGCGCCGGAACCTGGCAGCGCTTCCGCTACGTCACCTGGCCGCTGCTCGCCCCGGCGCTCACCGTCAACCTGATGCTGTCGACCATCGGCGGCCTCAAACTCTTCGACCAGGTGTACGCGGCCACCAACGGCGGCCCCGGCACCTCCAGCGAGACCCTGTCGACGGTGCTCTACAAAGAGGCGTTCGTCTACGGCAAGTTCGGCTACAGCACCGCCGTCGCCCTGGTCCTCGCGCTGTTCGTCGCCGCCGTCTCCCTGGTCCAGCTCCGCTATCTGCGCGCCCGGGAGGTCGCCGCGTGAGCACCACCGCCACCGCCCCGCAGGACGTCCGCCCCGCGGCCCGGCCGCCGAGAGGGCTCTCCCGCTACCGCGGTTACGCCCTGGAACTCGTGATGACCGCCGTCGCGGTGGTCTTCCTCTTCCCCGTGTACGCGCTGGTCACCCTGGCGATGAAGGACCCGCGGCAGATAGCCGTGTCGCCCCTGTCGCCGCCCGCGCCGCCCACCTTCGCCAACTTCGGGGCCGCCTGGTCCTCCGCCTCGCTCGGACCCGCCCTGGTCAGCAGCGCCATGTGGTGCATGCGGACGGCGAGCAGCCAGCGGCCGGTGCCGGGGTCGGCGGCGATCCGGGCGTCCATCAGGGGGGCGCGGCGCAGGTCCATGGGCTCTTCGCCGCGGGCCAGCAGCCGTTCGGCGGCGTCCCGTTCGCCGGCCGCGCCGTCGGCGTGGCCGTCCGCTCGGCCGTCCGCTCGGCCGTCCGCGAGGTCGATCTCGGTGACGGGCAGGTCGACGTGCCGGTGCACGACCTGCACCGGGTGCGGCAGGCCCGTCCAGGCCAGTGCAGTGCGCAGGACGTCGTGGCGGCCGATGACCTGGGACAGCGCCGCGAGGAAGGCGTCGAGCCGGGACCGGGTGTCGAAGCCCAGCACGTAGCGCACGACGTAGGGGTCGCCGCCGTCGCGGCCGGATTCGGCGTGCAGCCGGTGGTGGAAGAAGACGCCTTCCTGCAACGGGCCCAGCGGGTAGATGTCGGCCACGTCGGCCGCGCCGCCGGGCAGCGCGTCGGTGACGATGTGCAGTTCGGCCTCGGTGAGACCGGCGAGCGGCACCATCTCGGGGGTGATGTGCGTGGTGCCGGGCGGGACGGTGGCCCTGGGGACCGCGACGGGCTCGGGTCCGGCGGCGGCGGCGAGCGCGGCGGGGGTCGGGGCGGTGAACAGGGTGCGCATGTCGACGCGGACGCCCCGGGCGTGCAGTCGCTCCAGGAGTCGCACGGCGAGCATGGAGTGGCCGCCGAGCACGAAGAAGTTGTCGTCGGCCCCGACGTCGGGCACGTCGAGGACCTCGGCGAATACCGCGCAGAGGATCTCCTCGCGCACGGTGGCGGGGCCCCGTCCCTCACCCCGGGTGGTCTCCGGGTCGGGCGCGGGCAGCGCGGCGCGGTCGAGCTTGCCGTTGGCGGTGAGCGGCAGCCGCTCCAGCGGGACGCAGACCGCGGGCACCATGTGGGCGGGCAGCAGTGCGGCGGCGTGCTCGCGCACCCGGCGGGCGAGCGTGGCTCCGGACTCTCCCGCGGCGTCGGCGGGGTCGCGGGGTACGAGGTAGCCGACGAGACGGTGGTCGCCGGGGGTGTCCTCGCGTACCGTGACGGCCGCCTGGACGACCTGCCCGTGGCCGAGGAGGGCTGTCTCGACCTCGCCGGGCTCGATGCGGAAGCCGCGCAGCTTCACCTGGTCGTCGGCGCGGCCGAGGTAGGTGAGGGTGCCGTCGGCGTCGCGGCGGGCCGTGTCGCCCGTGCGGTACATGCGGGTGCCCGGCTCGAAGGGGCAGGCCACGAACCGTGCGGCGGTCAGCGCGGGGCGGCCCAGGTAGCCGCGGGCCACGCCGGGACCGGTGACGTACATCTCCCCCGTCACGCCGGGCGGTACCGGCCGCAGGGCGTCGTCCAGGACGTGCACGCGGGTGTGGTCCAGCGGGCGGCCGACAGGAGAGGCGCCGTGCGGTCCGTGCTCCCCGTCGGCGTCGAGGTCGAGGTGGGTGACGTGCACGGTCGTCTCGGTGATGCCGTACATGTTGACCAGGCGCGGGCCGTCGGCGCCGTGGCGGGCGTGCCAGTCCCCGAGCCGTGCGGGATCCAGGGCCTCGCCGCCGAACACGACGAGCCGCAGCCGGGCGTCGAGCGCGGCGGGGTCCTGTCCGGCGTCGGCGTGGGCGAGCTGCTGGAAGGCGGACGGGGTCTGGCTGAGGACGGTGACCCCCTCGGATACCAGGAGGCTCCGGAAGTCCGTCGGGGAGCGGGAGGTGTCGTGGTCGACGACGACCAGCCGGCCGCCGGTGAGGAGCGCGCCCCACAGCTCCCACACCGAGAAGTCGAAGGCGTAGGAGTGGAACCAGGTCCACACGTCGTCGGTGCCGAAGCCGTACCGGTCGGCGGCGGACCGCAGCAGCGTGGTGACCTGCGTGTGGGGGACGACGACGCCCTTGGGGGTGCCGGTGGAGCCCGAGGTGTGGATGACGTAGGCCGGGTGGCCGGGCAGCAGGGGGGCGGTGCGTTCGTCCTGGGTGAGCGGGCCCGCGGGGTGCGCGGCGACGGCGGAGCGGACGGCCGGGTCGTCGACGGCGATCGGGGCCGGGGCGGACGCGGGCACGCTCCGGGCGGTGGCGCCGGTGGTGAGCACGGCCACCGGGGCGGCGTCGGCGCACAGGTGGGCGATGCGTTCGGCGGGCTGGTCCGGGTCGACCGGGACGTACGCGGCGCCGGTCTTCAGGACCGCGAGGAGCGCGGTGACGAGGTCGGGCGAGCGGTCCATGAGGAGCAGGACGCGTTCTTCGGGGCCGACGCCGAGGCCGATCAGGTGCCGGGCCAGCCGGTTGGCGCGGGCGTCCAGCGCGGCGTAGTCGAGACGGTCGTCGTGGAAGGCGAGTGCGGGCGCGTGCGGGGAGGCGGCGACGCGGTCGGCGAACAGGTCGGTGAGGGTGGGCGCCAGGTCGGGGTGGCCGGTGTCGTTCCCTTCGGTGAGGATGCGGTGGCGCTCGGCCGCGGGCAGTACGTCGAGGTCGGCCAGCGGGGTGTCCGGGGCCTGTTCGAGGGCGCTGACGACGTGGTCGGTGGTGGCGAGCAGCAGTCGGGTGACGAGGTCGGGGTCGATGGCGGCGGTGGCCTGGACGGCGAACGCGAGGGCGTGGCCGTCGTCGTCGACGGAGACGAGCAGCGGGTAGTTGGTGCGTTCCCGGAAGATGAGGAGTTCGGTGCCGGCGGGCAGAACGGTTCCGGGGTCGCCGGAGAAGTTGTGCCGGTAGTTCAGGACGCCGGTGAACAGCGGTGCGGGGGCGCGGACGCCGCTGGCGCGCTGGGCGTCGGCGAGCAGGGCGTGTTCGTGCACCATCAGTTCGGCGAGCTGGCGGTGCATGGCGCGGACCGCTTCGGCCACGTCGGTGTCGGCGGTGCGGGCCCGTACCGGGAGCGTGTTGATGAACATGCCGGGCACCTGGCCGGCGCCGTCGCCGGCCCGCATCCGCCCGAGGAGGAGGGTGCCGAAGACGACGTCGTCGCGTCCGGACACGGCGGCCAGGACGCGGGACCACACCACGTGCAGTACGGTCGCGGCGCTCACCCCGGCGCGGCGGGCCCGCTCGCGCAGCCTGGCCGTCACCCGCGGGTCGAGGGGGGTGCGGCGGTCGGTGACGTCCTCCCCGTCGCCGCGGGTCTCCAGCACCCCGAAGGGGGCGGTGGGTTCGGTGACGTCGCCCAGGAGCCGGGTGAAGTACGCGCTGTCCTCCTCGGCGGACGCGCCCAGCAGCGCCTGCCCGACGAAGGCGCGGTAGGGCTGGGGCGCGGGCAGGGCGGTGCCCCGGCCGTCGAGGAGGGCGGTGACCTCACGCAGTACGAGGTCGAGGGTGGTGTGGTCCTGGGTGATGTGGTGCATGCGGACGGCGAGCAGCCAGCGGCCGGTGCCGGGGTCGGCGGCGATCCGGGCGTCCATCAGGGGGGCGCGGCGCAGGTCCATGGG
>NZ_JBHZDA010000161.1:0-8572 GCF_042755665.1 Streptomyces sp. NPDC059142 | reverse complement strand
CGCGGTTGCAGCACCTGCTGGCGCGTGGTTTCGCCCCCGCCGCCCCCGCCCCCGCCGCCCCGGGCGGGGGCGCCCCCCGGGGGGGCGGGGGCCCGCGCTGAGGTGAGCGCGGCGAACTCGGCCGACCTGCCGACGAACACCGGGCTGAGCGACCTGGTCTCCACATCGCTGAGCATCGCACAGCCCTCTGACATCACGGCACTTGTTATCCGGGCTCAGGCGGCGCGGTCGAACCGGCCGCGGAGTTGGCTCACCCGCCCTTCGGGTGCGTTCCTGGCGGTTCGCCGGGCCCAGCGGCGGGCCGTGCCCGCCTCCCGGACGAGGCGCTCGTGCTCGGCCCTGCGGATCAGTTCGGCGGTGTGGATCTTCTGGAGTTCGTACTCGAACATCGGGGGCTCCCTGGAGCGAAGGTGGTGGGGCGTCTGGTGATGCCTCCACCTTCGTCTCCCAGGGGGCGGGGCCGCATCGGGAGAGTGCCGCATCTTGAGGGGGCCCGGGGCCTTAGAAAACGGGGCCGGACATACGAACGGCCTAAGGCCTCGGCGGCGTGAGCCGCTCGGACCTTAGACCGGGTGGGGGGAAGGGATGCGGGGGGGCGTCAGGCGCCGGTGGTCGGCAGCGCCGCGAAGAGGTCGAAGTACATGGCCATGGAGATCAGCAGCCCCAGGAAGCCGAGTACGGCGCCGGCGAGCGCGAAGGGGCGTACCCAGCCGTCGCGCTGGGGCAGCGTCAGCACGATCACGCCGAGGAGGAGCGCCACGAGGGCGACCCCGCCGTTGACGGCGGCGGTGACGTGCCAGGCGTCGCCGTAGATCGCGGAGATCTGCTGCTCGGCGGTGGCGGACTGGCCGGTCTTGAGCTGTCCTACGAGGCCCTGCCGCTCGGCGAGGACCTTGCTGGTCCAGGTGCCGGTGAGGGCGACGATGCCCAGGCAGACGGCGACGACGGCCGACGCGGCGGCGCCGAGACCGGACGACGCGGCGGGGGCGCCTTCGAGGAGGTCCAGCTCGTCGTCCTCGCCGGCCGCCTCGTCCTCGTCGAGGCCGGCGGCCGGGGCGGGGGCGTCGGCGGCGTCGGCGGACGCGCCCGCGGGGGTGTCGCCGGGGGTGTCGCTCTTCTTCAGATCGGCCTGGGGTTCGGCCGCCTTGGTGGTGGGGGCCTCGGCCGTCTCCGGCTCGGAGGTCTGGGTCTCGGGGGTGGACGTCTCGGGGGTGGACTTCATACGTCGCACGCTAGGGGCCAGTTCTGAGAACTTCCTGAGAACGCGGAAATTCACTCCTGTGGACAGCCGTATCGTGATCAGCGGTTGATCAGCTCGGCGTACCGGACCGTGCGCGCCACTCCGGGGCGAGCACCGACCAGACCTCCGTGTCGTGGCGTACGCCCCGGTAGGGGTAGTTCTGCCGCAGCACCCCGTCCCGGGTCATCCCGAGCCGCCGGGCGACCCGGATGCTGGCCGCGTTCTCCGCGGAGACGAGCCATTCGACGCGGTGCATCCCGCGCTCCTCGACCGCCCAGTCGATCAGGACGGCGGCGGCGCGCGTGACCAGCCCTCGCCCCGTCGCCGCGGGCTCCAGCCAGCAGCCGACCTCGCAGTTCCCCGCGGTCGCGTCGAAGACACGGAAGAGCACGCCGCCGACGAGGGTGGGGCCGAGCCAGATCCCGTAGAGGCGTCCGGTGTCGGCCGCCTGCTTCTGCGCGTACGAGGTGAGGAGCGCCCGCGCGGACTCCGGGTCCGTGACGGCGCGGGCGAGCTGGATGTGCTCGTCCACCAGTTCCCTGGCGCGGTCCATGTGGGCCAGGAACTCCTCGGCCTGCCAGGGCTCCAGCGGGCGCAGCCGGGCGTCGTCACCCAGTGGTACGGCGAACATGATGATTCCCCCGTGCGGTGTGTGGTGTGCGGTTCACCGGACGAGCGGGGTGTGCTCGGGCTCGTGCGGCACGGGGATCTTCGCATGTCCCGGGTGCTCGGGCGCCTCGATACTGATGCGCGGGAGCCAGCGGTCCACCGCGCGCGGCAGCCACCAGTTGGCGCCGCCGAGCAGATGCATCAGGGCGGGGACCAGGAGCGTACGGAGCACGAAGGCGTCCAGCGCGACCGCCGTGGCCAGGGCGATGCCGAACATGGCGATGACGCGGTCGCCGCTCAGGACGAAGGCGAGGAAGACCGAGATCATGATCACCGCCGCCGAGTTGATCACCCGGCCGGTCTCGGAGAGCCCCACGCGCACGGCCCGCGCGTTGTCCCCGGTCTCCAGCCACTCCTCGTACATCCGGCTGACCAGGAAGACCTGGTAGTCCATGGAGAGCCCGAAGAGCACCGAGACCATGATCACCGGCAGGAAGGGTTCGATCGGGCCCGCGCTGCCGAGTCCCAGCAGCTCGCTCCCCCACCCCCACTGGAAGATCGCGACGACGACCCCGAAGGACGAGGCGACGGCGGCCACGTTCATCAGCGCGGCCTTGAGGGGGATGCCCACCGAGCGGAACGCCAGCAGCAGGAGCAGACAGCCCAGCGCGATGACCACCCCGACGAAGAGGGGGAGCTTGCCGACGATGATGTCCGCGAAGTCGTCGTAGCTCGCGGTGACGCCGCCGACGTACACGGCCAGGGAGGTACCGGCCGCCGCCGTGGGCAGCACGTCGCCGCGGAGCCGGTCGACCAGTTCGCTGGTGTGCCGGGACTGCGGCGAGGACTCCGGTACGACGGTGAGCAGCGCGGTGTCGCCGGCGCCGTTGAAGGCGATGGGGCCGACCGAGGCGACGCCCTCGGTGGTACGGAGCGCGTCGGGGAGCTGGTCCATGGCGAGCCGGTCGGCGGCGCTGTCGAGGTGGGCGACCAGCGTCAGCGGGCCGTTGACGCCGGGCCCGAACCCTTCTGCGAGCCGGTCGTACGCCTTGCGGGTGGTGGACGTGGCGGGGTTGTTGCCCTGGTCGGAGGTGCCGAGGTGGAGCGCGAAGGTGGGCAGCGCGAGGACCAGCATCACCACGGTCGCGACGGCGCCGAGCACCTTGGGGCGGCATTCGACGAAGAGGGCCCAGCGGACGGCGAAGCCGGTGGGCAGGTCGGGCAGCGGACCGTGGGCGGCGAGTTGGGCCCGCCGGCGCCGGTTCAGCGCACGGGTGCCGATGTAGGAGAGCAGGGCGGGCAGCAGGGTCACGGACGCGGCGACGGTCAGGACGACCGTCAGCGAGGCGGCGATCGCGACCCCGTTGAGGAAGCCGAGGCGCAGGATCAGCATGCCGAGGAGGGCGATACAGACGGTGGCTCCGGCGAAGACGACGGCCCGCCCGGTGGTGGCGACGGCGCTCACCGCGGCCTCGGTGACGGTCAGCCCGCGCTGGAGGCCCTTGCGGTGCCGTACGACGATGAACAGCGCGTAGTCGATCCCGACGCCGAGCCCGATGAGCAGGCCGAGCATGGGCGCGAAGTCGGCGACGGTCATGGCGTGGCCGAGCAGGACGATGCCCGCGTACGCGGTGCCGACGGAGACCAGGGCGGTCGCGATGGGCAGCAGACCGGCGGCGAACGAGCCGAAGACGAGGAAGAGCACCACGGCCGCCACGGCCACGCCGACGATCTCGGCGATGTGCGTGGCCGTGGCCTCGGTGAGGGCGACGGCGCTGCCGCCCAGCTCGACGTCGAGGCCCTTGCCCGCCCCTTCCAGGGACGTCGCGGTGTCCACCAGCGCCCGCGCCTGGGACGGCGGGATCTCGTCGGCCTGCCGGTCGAAGGTGACGCGGGCGTAGGCGGTACGGCCGTCCTCGCTGATCTGCTCGGCGCCCTCGGCCGCGTACGGGCTCACGACGGAGGAGATCCCCGGCAGCCCGGCGACCTTGCCCAGCATCTCCCCGGCCCGCAGCTCGACACCGGCGTCGCGGACGGAGCCGTGCTCCGTGTGCCAGACGATGGTGTTGCTGTCCCCGCCGAGGCCGGGGAAGGCCGTACCGAGCAGTTCTGTGGCCCGTCCCGACTCGGTGCCGGGGACCTCGTAGTCGTTGGAGTACGAGGTTCCGGTCAGGCCGGCGGCGGCGGAGGTGCCGCCGAGCGCGAGCAGCCAGAGGAGGACGGCCAGAAGCCGGTGGGTGACGCACCATCGCGCGAGGGCTGCCAAGGACTGCTCCCTGAGTGGTTCATGGATCTTTACCGGGAACGGCCCGTGGGGGAGCCCGCAAAGAACGCGTGACCTACGGAGAGCTACTATCGCAGCCGAAAGAGATCGTTAGTGATCCTTTGTCCCCTTGGTGGCCTTACTCACAGTAAGGCCACCAAGGGGAAGGCGACGCCTCGCGGCGCGGCGGGTGTCAGCCCGCGACGCTCGCCCGGCCGTTCTCGACATGGCCCATGAGACGGCGGCGGAACGGGGCCGCGGAGCCCTCGGCGGCGTCGGTGGTCACCTCGATGTCGTACCAGCCGTGCGCGTCGGCCGCCGAGTGCACGACGCCCCTGCTGCGGCCCGGCTTCACCGTGATCCGGCGCGTCCAGCCGTCCAGATCGTCCTCCTCGACGTATCCGAGGGGGCGCACCGTGAAGGTGACGGGACGCGTGCCCCGGTTGGTCAGGGTGAGGTGCAGATCGCGGTCGTGGTGGTCGACGGACGAGGCGACCTCGGGCCCGTCCCCCGCGACAGGTCCGGAGAACTCCCGGCGGAAGCCGTTCGGACCGGTGATCGTGAAACGGTAGGAGTCACGCTCCGTCCGGTCCTGGCCGGTAAGGGGCACCGTCCATTGCGTCCTGCCCCTTACATCACGGTGCTGCGGGATCGCGAACTCGCCGGCGTACGGATAGAGCGCGAAGTGGGCGCTGGCCGGGCCCGTGTTGCTGAGCGCGACCGTGAACGTCCGCCCGTCCGCGTCGACCCGCCCGTGCGCGTCCGGCTGGTACGGCAGCGGCCTGGCCGGGCGCGCGCCCTTCTCCTGTACGGGCATCCGCTGCTCGGCCGGGGGGACGGGCTGCCAGCGGCCGGTGAACGGCGGGATCGCGCCGGGCTGTTCCACCTCGGGCTGGACGCGCCCGCGCCGGAAGTCGAACGCCGAGGTCAGATCGCCGGTGACGGTGCGCCGCCACGGCGTGATGTTGGGCTCCGCCACCCCCGTCCACCGCTCCAGGAAACGGATCACGGAGGTGTGGTCGAAGACCTGGGAGCAGACGTAGCCGCCCACCGTCCAGGGCGAGACGACCAGCAGCGGGACGCGGACGCCGAGCCCGGTGGGGCGGTCCCGCCAGCGCTCGTCGGGGTCGTCCACGGGCGGCACGGGCGGCGGCACATGGTCGAAGAAACCGTCGTTCTCGTCGTAGTTGATCAGTACGACGGTCTGCCGCCAGACGTCCGGATGCGCGCCGAGCGCGTCCAGCACCTGGTAGACGAGGGAGGCGCTGGCCACCGGCGACGAGGAACCGGGGTGCTCGGAGTCGACCGCGGAGGGCACCAGGTACGACACCTCGGGCAGGGTCCCCGCCGCCACGTCGGCGCGGAACGCCGCGGCGAGCGTGCCGGTCCCGACCCGGCGCAGCCCGCGCTCGAAGAGCGACCGCTCCTTCGCCGTGAGGGTGGCGACGCCCTCCTCCAGCGCACCGAGCAGCCGGTCGCGCCCGGCGGTGTCACCCGCGGCGTCGGCGTCCCGTACGGCGGCGTAGAACGCCTCCATGTAGGTGAAGCCGGCCGCGCCGCGCTGCCCGGACAGGGCACGGGCCCGGCTCAGCGACTTGCGGGCCACGTCCTTGAACGTGGTGAAGAACTCGATGTTGTTGTCGGTGAAGTTCTCCCACTCGGTGTACGTGCGCCAGCTCCGGCCCGCCTTCTCCAGCCGCTCGGCGTAGGTCGGCCACGGGTAGCCGGGGTGGGAGCCCTCGTCGTACGCGTCGTTGCCGACGGCGCGCCGCCCGTCCGCCTCGTAGCCGGTCCAGCCGCTCCAGAGGTGGTTGCGGTTGGGGCTCGTCGAGGTGTGGACGGAGGAGTGGTACGCGTCGCAGACGGTGAAGGTGTCCGCCAGCTCGTAGTGGAGCGGGATGTCGCGCCGGTCGTAGTGGGCCATGGTGGCGGCCGTCTTGGCGGAGACCCAGCCGTCCATCCAGCCGTCGTTCCACGCCGCGGCTCCGCCGTCCCAGGAGTGGTCGAGGGCGCCGATGTACTGGAGGTCCTTGCGCTGCGCCGCGGCGGCGTCCCGTACGGAGAACGGCAGGACGGTGCCGCCCGACGGGGCCGGCTGCGCGAACACGGACTTCCCGGAGGGCAGCTCGACGGCGTTGCGGTCGCCGAAGCCCCGTACACCGCGCAGGGTGCCGAAGTAGTGGTCGAAGGACCGGTTCTCCTGCATGAGCACGACCACGTGCTTGATCGCGTCCAGCCCGCCGGGCGCGGGTCCGGCGGCGAGCGCCGCCTGGAGGGACGGCGGCAGTACCGACCCGGCCGCCGCGGCGCCCACGACGCCCGAGCCGAGGGCGAGCACTCTTCTGCGCGACATCTCTCCGCGCGACATCTCCGGTGACATGTCCTGGACGCTAGTGAGAGCGGGTGGCAGCGGGAAGACCCCGGCGCGTCCATGAGGTGAACGTCCACGGGGCGTCCACGGAGTGGCGGCCACCATGGCCGCCCTCCCCGGCCCCGCACCCGCCCGCTTCCTCCTCCCCTACCCGCCCGCTTCCTCCCCGTACGGCCAGACCAGCAGGACCGGGCAGGTCGCGTGGTCGACGACGAAGCGTGTCGCGCGGCCGAGGCTGTGCGGCCCGGGGCGGTCGCGCTCGCCGTCACGCGCGCAGATCAGCAGATCGGCGCCGGCGGCGGCCCGTACCACCTCGTGCTCCACCTCGCCGTGGTGTTCGAGGAGTTCGCAGGGCCGGCCGAGCCGGTGCGCGGCGGCCTCCAGCAGATCGGCCGCCGCCGTGCCGGAGAGGGCTTCGAGCCTCGGCCCGGGGTCGCGGTCCGGGCGGTGGCCCCGGCCGAGAAGCCCCGCGTAGGCGAGGTGCGCCGCCGCGGCGATCTCGTCGTCACCGACGTGCAGCAGCACCACGGCGTCGTCCGGGGCGCGTTCGCGGGCCGCGTCGACACAGGCGGCCCAGGTGGACTCCGTGATCCAGACGAGCGTGGTCCGCTCCACCGCGGTCAGCCTCCGATCAGTCGCAGGGTGCCCCACAGTGCCACGGTCGAGACGGCCAGCGTGGCAGGCACGGTGAGCAGTCCGAGCCGGGTGAAATGACCGATCTTCGGCTCGGCGTCGTGCTCGTGCAGGATGCGCCGCCACAGCAGGGTGGCGAGCGACCCGACATAGGTCAGGTTCGGGCCCAGGTTCACCCCGATGAGGGCGGCCAGTACGGGCCCGGGGCCGGCCGGGGCGAGGACCGGCAGCAGCGCCAGGATCGCCGGGAGGTTGTTGATCGCGTTGGCCAGGACGGCGGCGATCGCCGCGATGGCCAGCAGCGAGAGCAGGGAGGAACCGTCGGGCAGCAGCCAGGTGATCCCGGTGTCCAGACCGTTGTCGACGACCGCCTTGACGACGACGCCGAGCGCGAGGACGAAGAGGCAGAACAGCGGGGACGCGGCGCGCAGCAGCTTCACCGGGGTCGTACGCCGCTGCCGCAGGGCGCGGACGGCGAGGACGGCGGTACCGGCGACGGCCGCCCACAGCGGCTCGATCCCGGCGAACGAGGTGACGGCGAACCCGGCCAGCGTCAGCCCCAGCACGACCAGCGTGAAGACCGGCACGTCGCGCCGCTCGTCCGTCTTCGGCGGGTGCGCCCCCGCGGCCAGGTCGGCGGCGAAGAAGCGGCGGAAGACGACGTACTCGACGGCGATCGCGGCCAGCCACGGCAGGGCCATCAGCGCGGCGAACCGGGTGAACGAGAGCCCGCTCGCGGTGAACGCCAGCAGATTGGTCAGGTTGGAGACCGGCAGCAGCAGGGACGCGGAGTTCGCGAGGTGCGTACAGGCGTACACGTGCGGCCGGGGCCGGGCGCCGACCCGCGCGGCGGTCGCGAAGACCACCGGTGTGAGCAGGACGACCGTGGCGTCCAGGCTGAGTACGGCGGTGATGACGGCGGCGACGGCGAACACCCCGCCGAGCAGGGTGCGCGGTCGGCCGCCGCAGAGCCGCGCCACCAGATCGCCCGCGGCGGTGAACAGCCCCTCCTCGTCGCAGAGCTGGGAGAGGACGAGCACGGCGGCGAGGAAGACGACCACGGGCAGCAGGGTGCGGGTCTGCTCCCACGCCTCCCCCGGCGAGACGGCGCCGAGGACGACGACCAGCAGGGCCGCGGGCACGGCGGCGACGGCCTCGGGCAGACCGCGCGGACGCCCGACGGCGAACGCCAGCACGGCGAGCAGCAGGGCGACGGAGACGATCTCGGCGGCGACGGTGTTCACAGGATCGGATCTGCCTCGTGATCGTGGTGGTTCGGAACGGCCCGGCACGGGCGCGACGGCCTGGGCACGAAGGTACGGCGTACGGGGCCGCCGGCCACGTACGAAGCCACTTGGGGGGGGGGGACACGGAGGGGGGGGGCGGCGCCCCGGGGGGGGGGGGGGGGGTGGGGTGGGGGGGGGGGGGGAGCCCGGGGGGCCGGGGGGACCGGCGC